>CAZMLP010000566.1:0-7094 GCA_964566745.1 uncultured Verrucomicrobiota bacterium
GCGCAAGGCGAAGAGCGCGCAACCACCGCCAATAAACCCCCAGCCAAGCCACTTGATGCCGCGCGGCATGAAAAAGCCGGCGGCGTGGAGGGCGCAGCCGTAGAGAACAGTCCAGCCGACGGGCATCCAAACCAGCGCGGCGGTTTGAACGAGCCTGGTGTCCGCCGCGTGAATATTTGCCAGTAACGAGAGGCCGGTAACCATTCCGGCCAGAAGCGGCGGCAGCATCGCGCGCGTGATGCGGCGCGTGGGCGGAGACCAGAACGCCTCGCGCGCCTTGAGCGCTTGCCGGCGCACGAGCAGGAAAGAGCCCGCCAGCGGCGCGATGCTGACCAGCATCCAGTAGAGGAGAAAATCGCGGGGCGACTCGATGCCGAGTTTCCAGCCGGCCAAAGCGGCGACCAAACCCACACCCCCCGCGAGCAGCATGACGGGCGCGAGAGCGCGGCGATAAACCGCCGAACGCTCCATCAAAGTGCGGATCACTTTGAGATTCTCTTCCGCCCAATGCGTGCTCACAAGCTCACTTTGCCTCACAAAGTGAATTTGTCAAGCGCTGGCCGGAACGGGTGTGTATGCTGTCGGCGATGCCCGCGAACACGTTTTTCAACACCGCCGACTGGGTGGTGATCCTGGTCTATTTGCTGGGCATCATTGGGCTGGGGATGTGGTTCGGCAAGGACCAGCGGAACACGCGCGACTATTTCCTCGGCAGCAAAAACATCCCGTGGTGGGGCATTGGCCTTTCCATTATCGCGGCCGAGACGAGCGCGTTGACCATTATCAGCGTCCCCGCGATGGCATATGGCGGCGACATCACGTTTGTCCAGATTGTGACCGGTTACGTGATCGGGCGCATTCTGCTCGCGGCGGTGATGGTGCCACGCTATTTGAGCGGCGAGATCTATTCACCTTATCAACTGCTGGAAAGTGCCTTCGGCCCAGCGGCCAGACGGCTCGCCGCGGGATTCTTTTTGATCACCGAAACGCTTGCGGCCGGAGTGCGGGTCTATGTGGCGTCGATTCCGGTGAAGCTCATGCTGGGGGACCGGCTGCTGGGATTTGGCACGGGCGATCCGATTCTCGGCGCGATCCTGTTGTTCGTCGTGCTTTCACTGCTTTACACCTACATTGGTGGCGTGAAGGCGGTGATTTGGACCGACGCGGCACAGTTCATTTTGTTTTTGGCCGGCGGCCTGTTCACGCTGTTTTATGTGCCCACTCTGGTGGATGGCGGGGCGTCAGCCTTGTTTGCGAAAGCGGCGGCGGCGGGAAAACTGCATTGGCTCAACGGCGGGTTTTCCTTGAGCATGCCGTTTAACATTTGGATGGGGCTGATTGGCGGCACGTTCGTGGTGCTCTCGTCCCATGGCGCGGAGCAACTGATTGTGCAGCGGGTGCTGGCGTGCAAAAGCGTCGCGGACGGCCGCAAGGCGCTGTTGCTCAGCGCCGTGATCATCCTGCCATTGTTTGTCATCTTCCTGCTCGTGGGGGTGATGCTCTGGGCTTACTACCAGCAAGCGCCAGTGGCGATTCCGATTCCTGAGATCAAGCCGGGCATCAAGGCGAACGATTACATCTACCCGATTTTCATGGTGACCGCCGTGCCGCACCTGCTGAAGGGATTTTTGATCGTGGCAATCCTCTCCGCGGCCATGTCTTCCGTCAGCTCGGCACTGACCTCGTTGGCGTCCGTCTCGACCATGGATTTCGTGAAGCCGCTGGCGCGACGGGAGCGGGACGACGCGTTTTATCTCGGGTTCAGCAAGGCCTCGACGGTCGCCTGGGCAGTGCTGCTGATTTTCGTGGCCTACCTGAGCCGCGAGGTGGATTACGTGCTGAACGCGGCGTTTTCGCTGCGCGGTTTGACCAGCGGCGCGTTGCTCGGAAGCCTGATGCTGGTGGTCTGGTGGAAAAAGGGAAGCGCGACGCCAATCATTGTCGGGGCGTTTGCGTCGCTGGCGGTGATGCTGTGGGTGAGCAATCTGGGGTGGGAGGAAAAAGCGGCGTCCGGGGAGGCGGTGCTAAAGAAAGTGGCATGGCCGTGGTTCACGTTGACCGGGACGCTCGTAACGGTGGGCGTGGCCTGGTGTGTTCGCGTGATTACAGCGGCCCGCACTGACCGCTGAACGCGCAACGTCTCTTCCCGCCCGCGATAACGGGAAAATCAGGATTACCTCCCGGTCCGCTCAAAGCGCAAGCCCCGCAGGTCATGCCGGTTGAGCGTGAACCCGGTCACGGAGCCGCGCGCATTCCGTGAAAACTTGACGATTCCCAACCCGGCGAAGGCGTCCTTGAAGACTGGTTTTAATATCGTGTCCCCTCTCCCTGAAATCGTGACCATCAAGTCTGTCTCTCTCGCAACGACCGTATAGGTTGTTTCGATTTCTGAGCTGACGTAGCTCCCCGCGAAGGCTTGCAACTGGTCTTTGGACATGGAAAACGGCGCAATCTGCCGCGAGATCCTGGTCTTCGGCCCGACCCCGGTCACGCGAACGATCTGCGGTTGATTTTTGGTTGCGGGGACGAATTCGACCACGACGGTCGTCCCCGGAATCGAGAATCGATTCGTGTCCAAAGGTTCCAGTGCGACTGCGTTTGCCTCCTCGATCCCCTCGCTGGCCATGAGCTTGCCGTCGCGAACGAAAAATCGACCGACAACTTCAGTGGTGGTATCCCGATAGAGTCCCGCCTTGCTGGCAAGCTGCTCGGCGGTCAAAGCAGGGATGACGGGAGATGATGTTGCGTTGGTGGCGGACGCGGAGGCCGGAAAGGAATTCGCGAGATAGATGTCGGCGATGCTCCGGGTCAATCCCATGGCGTTGAGGTCATCACGATTCCCAATAACAGCCACAGCAAAGGCCTGATCCGGATAACGAGCCACGTAAGCGGCAACTCCGGGATCGCCGCCCCCGTGTCCAATTACACGCAGGCCCCGATATTTTCCAATGGAGAGGCCGAACCCGTAAAAGCTTTCGTCACCCCAATCGGTGGCGATGGCGGGCCGTTGCATCTCCGCCAGGAGCGCCGGCGTTCCCACCCGCGCCTCGGCAAAGTTCTGTTCCCAAAGCATTAAATCGCGCGCCGTTGTGAACAGGCCGGCATTGCCGACGATTCCGCCTTCCGGCCGGGCCAGTTTGAAGCCGCCCTCCGTGGGGGAATAGCCCGTGGCGCGGTTGGGGACGAGCATCGATGGATCGTCATGAAAGTGGGTATGCAACATGCCGAGCGGCCTGAAGATGTTGGCGTCCGCAAACTCGCGGAGAGACTGGCCGCTGACCCGCTTGACGATGCTGCCCAGCAGGTTGTACCCGCCGTTGTTGTATTGGAAATCAGTGCCCGGGAGAAAATTGAGCCCCTGCTGGCGCGCGAGCATTTTCACAATGGCATCGTTCACACTGACGCCGTCCTCGCGCGGCGCGGCGAGACCAATCAGAGTGAAAGCCTCGCGCAACCCGCTGGTGTGGCTGAGCAGGTGGCGAATCGTGATCCGGTGCTTTCGATCGGCCCACTCGGGGACATATTTCCACACTTCATCATCCAGGGAAAGTTGCCCGCGCTGGGCCAGCAGGAGAATACTCAGCGCGGTGAATTGCTTGGAGATCGATGCGACTGGAAGGATGGTTGCCGGCGTTATGGGAACCCCCAGCTCGAGATTGGCCATCCCGAAACCGCGCTCGTAAATCACCTCGCCGTTTCTACTGACCGCCACCAGGCAGCCCGGCGCGTTGGTTTTGTTCCATTCCGTGAACAGCCGGTCCGCCAAGTCGGGGGATCGATCAGTTGATTCCGCCAGGGCCGCAAGTCCCGTTGCCCACAACACAAGGCACAAAATGATGAGGTGCATGAGGTTTCCCCAGGATTGGTTGTAGGTGGCGATTCAAGCAAGTGACGGCCTTGAAGGCGAGCCGATAAACTCGTGCAAAAGGAGCGTTGGAATGACACCAAACTTCCTGTCAAAAATGGGGAAAATGGCGAACCCTTCAAAGAGCTTGAAATAATTTCAGCATCACTCGGGTGTTGCAAAATTGTTGCCATCCCGCGCTTGTGACAGGGCCAATTTCTGAACATTGTCCCCGCCGCGTTCGTCACAATGCGGTTTGAACCATCAGTCATGAAGCAATCCAAATCCTTGGCCGCCCGAATTCTTGTCACATTCTTCTCCTTGGCGGCGGCAATCCACCTGTTCGCGCACGAGGACAAGGTGGAGCGCGATCTCTTGACACATTTTGCCACCGGCACGCACCTTCCGGAAAATGGCCAGTGGGAAGACTTGACCCACAAGATAAAGGCCAGAATTAACGGCTCTCCTGTGTTCACCAATTTGGGGCCGGCGCAGGTGCTCGTGTTTGATGGCGTTTCTGACTATCTCACCATCGCCGAGACTCCTGCCGGCGCGGCCAACGTGCTGCCCAAAAAGGAGATGACCGTGACCGCGTGGGTTTTCCTCGATGATCCCGCTTCCGCCGGCGGAATCATCGGCCTTATTCAGGATCGGCGAGGCGTGCAGAAAGGCTGGCATCTCGGTTATGAAAAGGGTCGCGTCCATTTCATTCTTTCATCGACCGGGGCGGATGACGGCGATGGCAAGCACACCCGGTTGATCGGCGGCACACCCCTCACTCCGGGCCGCTGGCATTACATCGTGGCGTTGTACGACGGCAAGACCATGCGGCTTTTGCTCGACGGCAAGGCCGATGGCGAAAGTCAGGAGCAATCGGGCGACATCCTCTATCCCGCCCAAGGCCGCTACACGCTTGGGGCGCTGTCGAAACTCGACGATCTCGAAACGCTGGAAGGCGCCATTTATGAGGTCAAAACGTACGCTCGGGCGCTAACGAAAGCGGAAATCGACGAGACAGTGGCCAACAACCAGTCGCTGCTCAACTACCGTCCGCCAGTCAATGCCGAGCTCCAGTTTGTCGTGAAGCCATATCTCCAATTCGGCACCACCACCGCGATGCGGATACTCTGCGAAACCACCCGTCCCTCCGTCATGACGGTCGAGTACGCGGAACGGCAGCCCTTGAAAAACAAAGTCACCGCCGCCCATGCCGCGGGCATCAGCGAAGTGCGACTGGAAAATCTCAAGCCTTTCACCATCTATTTCTACCGCGTCACCTGCGTGGACACGGCGGGTAATTTCGCCCGGAGCGACGTGTTTTCCTTTCAGACGATGCCGGAGAAAAACATGCCTTGGGCGTTTGGCGTCATGGGCGACACCCAGCGGAATCCCGACATCACCAGGCGCTGCTCTGAGGGCATTTTCGCGTTACGCCCGAATTTCACCCTCCATTGCGGCGACGTGGTGGATGACGGTTTTGCCAAGCATCAATGGGTGAACGACCTCTTCGTGCCCTGCGAGCGGCTTTTTGCCTACGTGCCCACTTTTCCGGTGATCGGCAACCATGAGAAAAACGCCCACTGGTACTACGATTATTTCAGCATGCCCGAGCCGGAGTATTTTTACACCTTCAAGGTGGGCAACGCGGAGTTTTTCATGATTGATTCCAACAAAAATTGCCGCAAAGGGGGCGAGCAATACAAACGGCTGGAAGCCGCGCTCGCAGCCTCCAAGGCCACCTGGAAATTTGCCGCCCACCACCATCCTTGTTTCAATTCCGACGAGGACGATTACGGGGACAAGTGGAAAGGCAAGACGCGCGAGGCATTCGAATCCGGCGAGGAGCAGGTGAGGGACTTGGTCCCGCTCTACGAGAAATACGGGGTGGACATCGCGTTCGCCGGACATATCCACAGCTACGAGCGCACCTGGCCGATTTTCCAAATGACCGTCAATCAGAAGAAGGGTGTCCGCTACATCACCAGCGGCGGCGGTGGTGGCACGCTGGAAGAGGCCGGTCCGCAACGCTCCTGGTTCTCCATCCACGTCAAGCGAGGCCACCACTTCTGTTTTGCCACCGTGCAGGACCGGACCATCCAGTTCAAAGCCTACGATCTGGAAGGCCGCCTGTTCGACACCTTTGAATTGACTAAAGCAGCCGGCCGATAGATCGGTTCTTTAGAATCATTTCCGAAACCCGGCTTTTGCTTGCCGCCAGTCGAGAATATGCGGAGGAGGAGGAAACGGGCGCGACGAGTAAAAGCTTTGGGGAACGCGGGCACTCCCGCCAAATGTCCCCAGAATTGTGTGATTCAAGCTTTGCCAGGCGCTTTTTGAACAGTTCTCTTTTCAATTTCCGAGCCATTCAAGCCCTCCTACAGCGGTTCAAGAAAAACCGTGGTCTCCGGTGGCAGGGACCTCGGGCTGCGAGGTCCGCGATTGTATTGGAAAGGCGAGGTTGAACGGACAGTTCGACGCGCCATTCCCACCTTTGCGTGGCTATAATTCTTCTGGAAATGCCCTAATTCTCCGAGGAGATAAGGATACCGGCAATGCAGGCGGTCATGTAGCAGGCGAGGATCCCGCCGTACATGGCGCGCAAGCCGAGGCGGGCGAGATCTTGGCGGCGATTCGGGACGAGCGCCCCGATCCCGCCAATCTGCACCGCCACGCTGCCAAGATTCGCAAAGCCGCAGAGGGCATAAGTGGCCAGCGTGTAACTGCGAGGATCGAGAGCGGCTTTCTGGCCGCTGAGAGAGATGTAGCCGATAAACTCATTCAAGATGACGCGCTCACCGAGGATTTGACCGACAGCGAGGCAATCCTTCGTTGGAATGCCCATGATCCAGGCGAATGGCGCGTTGAGGTATCCAAGCGCCTCTTGCAACGGCTTGACCGTGTGCCAGCCAATGGGCCCGACCAAATGGGAGACCAGCCAGTTGAGAAACGCCACGACGGCGGGAAACGCAATGAGCATCGCCGCGACGTTGATGGATAGCTTCATGCCCTCGCTCGCGCCAATGCAGACGGCGTCGATGGCGTTGATGCTTTCGCGCTCAATACGGGCGGTCGTGCCCCCGGCCGTCTCGCTCGGCTCGGTTTCGGGAATAAGGATCTTGGAAATGAGCAGCGCTGCCGGGGCGCTCATGAGCGACTCGGTGATGAGATGCCCGGCGGGAATCTTTAACATGCCCGAGTAAACCGCGAGCACTCCGCCCGCAATGTTCGCAAATCCCCCGATCATCAGGCA
>CAZMLP010000567.1:0-6165 GCA_964566745.1 uncultured Verrucomicrobiota bacterium
GAGGACGAGGAGTGCCTGACCGGGTTTGCGAAGCATGTGCAGGTGGTCACCTTCGAGTTCGAGAATGTCTCCTCGCGCGCCACGGCCATCGCGGCGGCGCACACGCCGGTGCGGCCCGCCGGTCATGTGTTGCACATCTCGCAGCACCGGTTGCGCGAGAAGACTTTTTTGCGCGACCACGGTTTCCCCGTCACGCCCTTCCGGCACATCACATCTTTGGCGGAGTTGGAAAAGGCGGCGGCGGAACTCGGCCTCCCTGCCGTCCTGAAGACCGCCGGTTTCGGCTATGATGGCAAAGGGCAAGTGAAGTTGACGCGCCTGGACGAGTTGCCCGCCGCGTGGAAGACCATCGGCGAGGTCGAGGCGGTGTATGAGGCTTTCGTGCGATTTGAGAAGGAGATTTCGGTGATCGCCGCGCGGACATTGAATGGCGAGATCGCCACCTTCCCGGTGTTTGAGAATTCCCATGCAAATCACATTCTCGACGTGACGTTCGCCCCGGCGGCGATTGGCCCCCAACTGGCCGCCGAGGCGCGCGAACTGGCGGCCGGTATCTTGGAAAAGCTGGACGTGCGCGGGCTGTTGACGGTGGAGATGTTCGTGACCACCGACGGTCGCGTGCTGGTGAACGAGCTGGCCCCGCGCCCGCACAACTCGGGACACCTGACCATTGACGCGTGCGTGACGAGCCAGTTCGAGCAGCAATTGCGCGCCATCTGCGGCCTCCCGCCCGGATCCGCGGATCTTCGCCAACCCGCCGCGATGGCAAACCTGCTCGGAGACGTGTGGTCTGGCGGCGAGCCGGACTGGCGCGCGGCGCTGGCGGACCCGCACGTGAAGCTCCATCTCTACGGCAAGGCCGAGGCGCGCAAAGGCCGGAAGATGGGGCACCTCACCGCGACCGGCTCCACAGTGGAGGAGGCGGTGAAACGCGTGACCGAGGCGCGGCGGAGATTGACCCGGGTTTAGCAGGGCGCCTTGCAAATTTCGGCGTGGCACTTAATTAACTCCCATGCCTCAGCCGCTTTTCCGACCTTGGATGATTTGCCGACGCGCCTTTTTGGCAGCGATTTTCCTGGTATTAATCCTACCCACGCCGGACGCACGGGCTGGTGATGCACCCGCCGCTTCCGTCACGGATTCTGCCGAGCCGTGGTTGCAACCATACACCGGTCCGACGCGCAATGACATCGACGCCACGACGCTCGATGGCAAGGTGCTGTGCGGTTATCAGGGCTGGTTCAACACGCCCGGCGACGGCACGAATTTTCGTTTCAGCCATTGGGGTCAGGGCTTTGGCCGGCCCGAGGGCGGGCGGTTCGTCGTGGACATGTGGCCGGACGTTTCCGAGTACGATCCGGCGGACCTCGCGGAGGTGCCAGGCATGCAGATGCCCGATGGCTCCCCCGCGAAGCTTTACAGCGCGTTCAAAAAAGGGCCGGTCCTGCTGCATTGCAAATGGATGCGGCAATACGGGTTGGATGGTGTCTTCCTGAGCCGCTTTGTGGGCGAGTCGGCCGATCCGGCGCGCGCTCGTCACATCAACACCGTGCTGGCGAACGTGCGCGAGGGTTGCCATCGCGAGGGTCGGGTTTGGGCGATGATGCTCGACCTCTCGACGGGCCGGAACGCCGACACCGAGATGGTGATGAACGACTGGAAGTTTCTGTGCGACAAGGTCGGGGTGCGCGAGGACTCGCGTTATTTACATCACAAGGGCAAGCCGGTCGTGCTCCTTTGGGGCCTCGGGTTCAACGACCGTCCTTGGACACCCGGGCAAGGCGAGCAATTGGTGAACTTCTTCAAGTCCGACCCGCGCTACGGCGGCGTTTATCTGATTGGCGGCATTGACCCGCACTGGCGCACGTTGAGCGGCGCCTCGCGCACGGACCTGGCGTGGGCCAAGGTCTATCGGTCGTTTGACGCGATCAGCCCCTGGGATGCCGGGCGCTATCGTGACGAGAAATCGATGGACCGCCTTCGCACCGACGTGTGGGAGGGCGACCTGCTGGAGTTGAGGGACAAGGGCATCGGCTACATGCCGACGGCGTTTCCAGGATTCTCGTGGGACAACTTGCGCAATTTCGAGCCGGGCCGCTCCATGATCGCGCGCAAAAAGGGCGAGTTCTATTGGCGACAGTTCGCCATCTTCCGGCAACTAGGTGTCAAAACGGTGTTCGTGGGCATGTTCGACGAGGTCAACGAGGGCACCGCAATTTACAAGGTCTCGGACAAATATCCCGTCGGAAAATACTTCGTCACTTACGAGGGCCTGCCGTCCGACTACTATTTACGGCTGACGGCGGCGGCCACACGAATGATCCGCGGGGACACGCCGTTGTCGGAGAAGATTCCGGTAAACTTGCCGCTGCCGAAACCTTGAACCGCCTGTTATTTTTGAAACAGCCGGCTCTATGAAATTTCCGCGGCAATCACTTTCGGGACACGATATGAAATGCGCGACGCGCGGCCAACCTTGCGTTGGCAGGGACGGTTCGCTGAACCGTCCGGGAGCGTTGGAGAAATCCAACGTTGACCAGCAGCACGACGAGTGTTCTCCGAAAACCTCAGTCTCGCCCGGACGCGCCAGCGGCGCGTCCCTACCAGATTTTGACAAAACGTTGCGTGCGCGGATGGCCGCACACCTTTGTCCAATGGCGTGGTTCTCGCGCGAGATATGGCTAATTGCTCTTTACGTCTTGGGAGTATTCGCGATCGCCGCGCAGGATTATCATTTCGATGGCTCGATGTCCCGGCAGGTGCTGGAGAATTATCTGGAGCGCTCCACCTCGTTCACCGAGTTGCTGCACGACGACCTAAGCCAGCCGCGCAACCGTCGCGGTGTCGATCCGCGCGACAACTTCCGCCTGCTCACCACCTCAAAAGCGAAACTTATCGGCCGCGCGCTGATGTTGTGGGGCCGGGAAACCAACCTCACCGCGTTCCTGCAAACCGCGAAGCCATTTGCCGAGGCGTTGCACAAGGCCGATCCCGACATCATCTTGCAGGCGGCGGCCTTTGAGATTGTCACCCGCAATGTGGAGCACATTCCCGTGCCGGAGCGGGTCTTGCGCGAGTTCGGCCAGACGGTCACGAACCGCAATTTCAACTACGACGCCATGCTGTACGAGAACGGAAAGTTCGTGAACCATTGGGGGCAGAACTCCTCCGTGCCGGACATGAGCCGCTTGGAAGCGCGCATGTGGTTTTACTTTTTGGTGAGCACTTACATTGACACCGGCATCGAGGCGATCCACTTCGGCCAAGTCGGCCTGATGGACAAGAACGATCCCGGCCATGCGGGCTGGCTGGACGTGCTGGGCCGCTGCCGCGCCTATGCGAAGGCCCGCGCCCGCCGGCATTTTCTCCTCTGCGACGCGCACGCGCCGACGGGCGGCTTCGTCGAGAACGGCAGGTTGCTCTTCGATTTCCACTCGTTCCCGCTGCGGATCACCGCCGTGACCAACGAGCCATACAAGGGCATTTTGGAAGTGGGCTACGCGGACTCCATTTTCAAGCGAAGCAAGGGTGGAGTCACGCCGAGCGGCTGGTCGTGCGAGAACCTCCCGTTTCTGGTGGAGTTCGACAACTTTGGGCGCGGCACGGTGGGCAAGCCGGCCAAATCACCGTTCATCTGGGGCTGGGACGAGATCACCTGGTTCGCGCTCACGCCCGAAAGGGAGCGTAATGACTGGCTGCGTTACGCGTGGAATTGGGTGAGGCAGACCGATCCCAACGGCCACTTGCAAATGCCCGGCAGCCGGGTGATGACGCCCGGAACTCCAGACGGCCCCCGCTGGTATTGGGCGAACACGAAGAGCGACGCCTGCCCGGCTGGTTTCAACACCGAGGCGACGATTCGCGAGTTGTGGGGCACAGCGTCCAAATGACAGTCCGGCCAGCCAGGGCTGGCGTGAATTCCCGCTCGTAAACAATCCAAACTTTACACTGCGCGGCGCGGTGTGTAACGCTTTCGGGCCATGAAGAGAATCCTGCCGGTGGCCTTGCTCGCCCTGACGCTCATGGGTTGCACCTCCACGAACATCACGAACCTCACCCCCAGCCGCGAGCCGCGCAACGTCAACGGCCTTTACTCATTCCAGATGGCGTGGAAGAGCAACCAGCGCAGCATTCGCAAGGACACCATTCGCCCCTTTGTCATCGTGGGAATGGATGTTTATCCGATGGAGCCAACGCCGCTGGTGAAGAACCGCTGGGAGACCTTGATTCCAGTTCCCGCCGGCAAGAATGTGCTCAATTACCGCTTCAAGGTGGACTACGAGTACGACAGCATTCCGATCCGCCGCCCGGACAGCAAGCTCTCGCCGCCCTACCAGCTGGAGATCATGGAGAACAGGTAAGGCCGGGAATGACGAGGTCCTAAATCCAAAGGACGAGAGAATGACCGTTTGGCGTTCCGGCTCAGCCGGTGCTGGCCGCATAAATGTGGAACTCCAGGCTTTCCCCGCCAGCACACCGGCGATTGGTCATTGATTAGGCATTCGCTATTCGGTTTTCGTCATTTCGTTTAACGAGTGACTTTCCCCTTCGTCACGTCCCCGCGCACGTCGAGCGCCTGGATCTGGTTGATCGAGTTGAAGTGATCGTGATCGGCGATCTCCCACACGACCTTTTTGTCCGGCGTCACTTCGATCACCTGCGCCTGTTGCTTCAGATGTCCGTGGCCAAGATAATTGCAGAGCAGCGTGTTGCCATTCGGCAGCCGCTGGCAACCGGCCATGAGCCGTAGCGGATGGCCCGGCAGATCGTTCTCGTTGATCTCCCAGATCACTTTCTCCTTTGAGTCGATCTCCATCACCTTGTGACCATCCCCGCAGGTAATGAGCAGGTGGCCGCGTGCCAGCGGCACCACTTCGTGGACGTCCCCCGGAGCCTTGATCTCGCGCAACACCCGGCCGTCGCTGTTCAGCTCCACCACCTTGTGGTCGCCTTTGAAGCAGACGTAATAATGGCCGTCCTTGCCCTTGCGGGCGCCGCGCACCTGCTCGTGCTTGTTGAGTTTTTCGGAAGGCATCAGTTTGATTTCCTTGGCCACCTTGCCCGCGCGATCCACTTCCACGATGCGCGCGGGACCGCCCTCGGCCACGAGCACACGCCCGTTCGGAAGGGGCTGGCAGGCGTGGACCTCGCAGGTCGCGAGCGCTTTGTATTCCCAGACAATCTTCTTCTCCGGCGTCACTTCAAGCGCGCCGCCCAAGTGGCAAAAAAGATAGTTGCCATTCGGCAGGCGCCAGCAGTCCTGCGGGTTCTTGCAGGAATATTCCCACTCGATCCGGCCGCTGGCGGAGACGACGCAGACTTTGTTCCCGCCGTAGTCGCAGCACAGGACTGGATGGGCGGCTTGCAAAGAGGAAAACGGCGCGGCGAGCGAGAGAAGAAGACCGAGAACAACGGGGAGTTTCATGGGCCGAGGTTGGTCCAAATGGGCGCGGTTGGCACGCGAAAAATGCCGCCCAATGAGAGCGCTGAGGCGCGCTCTTCTCGATCAAAGCATCTGGTTGATAGCCGTCCCATCGGAGCGTTCCAAGATTGTGATTCCAGAGTCCATTGTTTTCTTGCTACCATCCAAATGTGCATATCACCAGGCTAAAGCTGAAAAACTGGCGAAATTTTGTCCAAGTGGACCTCGCCATCGGCCAGCGCTTGTTTATCACTGGCCCGAATGCCTGCGGAAAGTCCAACTTCCTGGATGCCTTCCGATTCTTAAGGGATATCGCGAAAACGGGCGGTGGCTTGCAGCAAGCCATCCGCGACCGTGGTGACCTCTCGCGGATTCGTTGCCTCGCGGCTCGTCGTTACCCCGACGTTGAGATTGAGGTTAGTCTTTCGGAAGTCGGAGTGGCCAACCCAAGCACTTGGCGGTACGGCATCGGCTTGCGCCAGGAATCTCGCGGTCAACGACGCGTCTTGCTTACTTATGAAAAGGTGTGCCACGACGAGAAGACGTTGCTAGACCGGCCGGACGTGAATGACGGAAATGACCCGTGGCGTCTGACGCAGACGCATTTGGAGCAAATATCGGCCAATTTGAAATTTCGCCCCGTTGCCGAGGCGCTGCAAAAGACCCTCTATCTGCACCTTGTGCCGCAGTTGCTTAAACATCCAAGCCTCGCTAACCGGGAAGCGACCGGCGAAGACCCTTTC
>CAZMLP010000568.1:0-4045 GCA_964566745.1 uncultured Verrucomicrobiota bacterium
GCCGCCCCAACCGCCCGCGTGAATCCCGCGCAACTATTTTTAGTGCTCCTGCTGCGGCTTTATCGCTGGTTGATCTCGCCGCTAAAGACGTTCCTTTTCGGACCGCTGGGTCGTTGCCGTTACACGCCCTCCTGCTCGCAATACGCCCTGGAGGCCGTGCAACGTCACGGCGCGGTTCGCGGCGGCTGGCTGGCGGTTCGCCGCCTTGCCAGTTGTCATCCGTGGGGCGGTTGCGGCCACGATCCGGTGCCGCTGCAACTGCCAAACGCCAGGGTCTTAAGGGACGCGGAGTTGCATCGATGATCGCCATCACTCCCCTGCCCGTCCGCTTGGAAGGCCGAAACCCGGTTTCGGTCGCTGGCAACTTTTTCGGACCGGGAATTTTCCCCTTCGCGCCACAGCGTGTTTGCGCTTAGCGCGCGTTCCACTAGCTTACCCCTCTTTCATGGATCGCAAGTCAATCATCATTCTTGGCATTTCGGTGGTGTTGTTCGTCATGTGGACACCGCTGGTGAACAAACTCTTTCCACCTGTTCCCGCGTCCACCAACCAAGTCCTCAACGCAACGGGCGGCACGAATCGCTCCCCCGCCAGTAACAATACGCCCGGGAACTCCAATTCCCCATCGGTTCCGGCAGCCACTCTCTCGGCCGCCACCACCCCCGGCCTTGGGAAGATCACCGCCACCGAGCAGACGCTCGTCACCGAGACCTCGCTGGCGCGCTACACTTTTACGAGCCACGGCGGCGGATTGAAGGTTGCCGAGTTGAAGGAGTTCCCGGCCTCCGTCGCTTGCAATCAAAAGAAGGATGGCGCGACCAACCAATTGGTCACGTTGAACACCAAGGCGCTGGTGCCCGCTTTTGCCATTCTTGGCAATGAAACCGTGACCGGTGACGGAGAATTTAAGCTCACCAAAAATGGCGGGACCGTCCGGGCGGAGAAAACTTTGCCGAGCGGCCTGACGCTGGTGAAAGAATTCACCCCCGGCTCCAATTATGTGCTGAACGTCGCGGTCAAATACGAGAACCGCTCGGCCCAGCCCGTGCGAGTTCCGCCGCGTGAAATTGTGCTTGGCACCGCCACGCCGGTAAACCAGCGCGATGACTCCTCAATGATGGGCTTGGACTGGCACAACGGCTCCAAGATCGAGCGCGTCGCCTCCAGTTGGTTTCAGAACCGCACCATGGGTTGCAGCGTGGCCTCGCAGCCTCGTCTCGTGTACGAGGCCACCAGTCCAACGAATATCCCGTGGGCGGCGGTGCACAACCAGTTCTTCACGATGGTGGCCATCCCGCGCGAGGCGGTGGGCCAGATCGTCTCGCACCGCGTTGAGCTGCCGCCGCCGACGATGGCCGAGCAGGCGGAGGACCCGAAGACCGTCGCGCATCCCGTCGGTTTTCAGACTGGTTTCATTTATCCCGAGCTGACGGTTCCACCCAACCAATCGATCGAGCAGCACTTCGAGGTGTACGCTGGACCGAAGGAGTATCGCACGCTTGCCCGGCTCGCCAGCGAGACCAGCACCAGCATCGACGCGATCATGGGATTCGACGGCTTCTTCGGCTGGTTTGCGAAGGCGTTGCTGCTCTCGATGAACGGGTTGCACACGCTGGGACTGGGTTATGGCCTCGGCATCGTCGCCATCACGGTCATTATCAAGCTCTTGTTCTGGCCGTTAACCCAGGCCAGCACCCGCTCCATGAAGCGCATGTCCGCCTTGCAGCCGCAGATGAAGGCGATTCAGGAAAAGTACAAGGCCGACCCGCAGAAAATGAACACCAAGCTGATGGAGTTCATGAAGGAGAACAAGGTCAGCCCGCTCGGCGGCTGCCTGCCGATGTTGATCCAGATTCCCGTCTTCTTCGGCTTTTTCACCATGCTCCGGAGCGCGATCGAGTTGCGTGGGGCGAGCTTCCTTTGGGCCTGCGACCTTTCGCAGCCCGACACGCTATTCATCATTCCCGGGTTGAACATTCCGTTCAATTTGCTGCCTTTGATCATGACCGGCACCACCCTTTGGCAAACGCATCTCACGCCGCCGTCGCCGGGCGTCGATCCCGCGCAGCAGAAAATCATGCGCTTCATGCCGCTGATGTTCATCGTCATCCTTTATAATTATCAGTCCGGCCTGACTCTTTACTGGACCACTCAAAACCTTCTTTCCGTCGCGCAGATGAAACTCACCCGGGACAAGAATCCGAAAGACCAAAAGCCCGCTGGTGGCAACGGTCACGCCCACAGCCTCCCGAAGAAACAGAAATAGTCACAGTTTATGCCCGCTGATCCCAAAGCCACGCTGGAAGAATTGCTGAAGCATCTTGGCTTTCCCTCCACCATCGAGTCGCAAAACATGGAGGACGGCCTTTTGCTCGAGGTGAAGACCGAGGACTCCGGCCGCCTGATTGGCCGCCAAGGCCAGACGCTGAATGAATTGCAGTACATTGTGAACCGCTTGCTTTTTCGGCAGGATCAAAGCGCGCCCAAAGTCACAGTGGATGTCGGCGGTTACCGTGCCCAGGCCCGCGATGCGCTCGTCAAAAAGGCCAAGGACGCGGCGGAAAAAGTCCGGCGCTGGGGCGACATCGTCGAACTGGAGCCGATGAACGCGTTCGACCGGCGCGTCATCCATAACGCGCTTAAGGACGATCCTTCCATCGAGACCCATAGCGTCGAAGTCGAGGGCACTTCCAAAAAGGCAATTTTGCTCCGCCCAAAGGCTTGACGAGTCGGCACGCAGCGCCGTCCGCCAATCGGGGTTAGGACGCCTTGCCACTAACTGGCTCGCCTTGTTACTGGAGTTGGAAAATCAATGCTCCAACAGGCGCCCAAAGCTCAGGCCCGGCTCTCGCAGGCAGCTTGAATCTATACGCTAATCGTCAGACTGGCCGGCAAATGGCAGAGCCACGATTCGCGCAACCGCCTTTGCGCCGTCGCCTTGTATAGCGACCTCGGCTCCAATTTCGCTCGCTTCACGGCGCACATATCCCAAGGCAATAACGGCGTCGAGAGCCGGGGACTTGGTGACGCTAGTCAGATAACCAACTTCCTTATCCCCGGCGAAAAGCCTGTCTCCGGTTTTTGGCATGACGGCCAACTCTCCTGCAAATCGGAGACCTCGCAGGGCCTTGGCCACTTGGCCGTAGGTTCGCACCCGCGCGATGACTTCCTGGCCGATGTAGCAGCCCTTGGAATAGCTGATGGCGCGGGATTCAATACCCGTCTCGGGTGCGAGATTCGACTCGTCCATATCCGCGCCGAAACGCGGCCTTCCCGCCTCGATCCGCGCAATTTCGAACGCCTCCCAGCCAATGGCGCGCCCGCCAATCGCCTTCGCCGCCGCAATCAATTTGTCCGCCACAGCTCCGAGCGCCGCCGTCGGGACAAAAAGGTCAAAACCGGGCAGGCCAATTCGCTCGTTCCGCGTCAAATAGACTGTGCCAATCATGGTGTCGGTGATGGTCGAGAATTGCAGGGGTTTGGCCGGAAGGTTCACTCCCAACCCGAGCGCCGTCACCACTTCCGGCGCCTTCGGTCCTTGCACGCTGAGAAGACCGTAAAGTGATGCGACATCGACAAGCTGCACGTCGTCCGCGATCACATATTTCTCCAAACGCGCGATGACGGCGGCCGTCAAGCCCGGTTCAAAATCAAGCAACAGCTCATCAGCGAGGCGATAAATGTTCAGGTCGCTCTGAATCTTGCCCTTGGAGTTCACCAGCGCGGCGTAACATCCATCGCCAACCTGGAGGCTGTTCACATTGTTGGTGACCTGGCCGTGAAGAAATTTAATCCGGTCGCCGCCCAGCAAGCAAAGGCGGCTCCGAAAACTCAAATCGCTCACACCAGCCGCCCCGCGCAACGCCGCGTGCTCGGCCGGCACATCACCATAATGAAACACCACCTCGACGCCATTCACCCCGCCAAACGTGGCGTGCTGGGTTTGGTGAAATTCGTGAAGGGACAGGGTGCTCATGCAAAACGGTCGCAAAATCAAACGATGGCCGCGCCCGTTTGCGGATTAAACCAGCGCGCCTTGGCCGGA
>CAZMLP010000569.1:0-4500 GCA_964566745.1 uncultured Verrucomicrobiota bacterium
CGGGAAGAAATTCTCCTATCCCGGCTACAGCGAGATCATCACCGGACTCACCGATCCGCGCATTGACAGCAATGGCAAGTTTCCCAACCCGAACATGACGGTGTTCGAATGGCTCAACAACCGGGGCGGCACCAAGGGGCGTGTGGCCGTGATTGGCAACTGGGATGTGTTCGCCCACATTTTCAACTGCGAGCGGGCCCAACTGCCGTTATGGCCCGCGTGGGAACCCAAGTTTGCCGCGTTGGAGATCAAGATGCCGGCCGCCATTGAGAATTTCCGCCGCGACACGACGGCGTTGTGGCCTGACATGACTTACGACTCTTTATTTGTGCAAGCGGCGGAAGACTACCTGCGTGTGAGGCGTCCGCGCCTGTTGTTCGTCGGGTTCAGCGAGACGGATGAGTGGGCGCATGAAAAACGGTACGACCACTACCTGCACGCCGCGCACCACATGGACGATTTTGTTCGGCGGCTCTGGGATTTGGCGCAATCCATTCCGCAGTATCGCGACAAAACCACGTTTATCATCACCGCGGATCACGGTCGCGGCAATGGTCCGGAATGGACCAGCCACGGTGAAAAGATCAACGGGGCCGAGAACGACTGGCTCGCGGTGATTGGCCCGGACACGCCACCGCTGGGCGAGCGCGGCAACACTGTGCCGCACACCCACAGCCAGATCGCCGCCACGATTGCCGCCTTGTTCGGCGAGTCTTACCAGGCGGCCTATCCGAACGTCGGCAAGGCCATGTATGAATTGCTGGGCCGTCCGGCGAATTGATTGTGTTGAAATCGCCCGCGGGCACTGGCTACCTTCCGCCTCGTGTCGCGACTGCCCTTCGAGCTGCAACTGGCCCTGCGCTATCTTCGTCCGAAACGGACGTTTGTCTCCGTCATCACCCTGATTTCGGTGGTGGGCGTGATGCTGGGCGTCGCGGTGTTGATCATTGTCATCAGCGTGATGACGGGCTTCGACCGCCAATTGCAAGGCAAGATCCTTGGCTTCAATGCCCCGCTCAAGGTGTATGGCATTGATGAGAAACTGGATGATTACCAGGCCGTCGCCGCCCGCGTTGCCACCAACAGCGCCGTCACCGGGGTTGCGCCCTTTGTTTTCGGGCGGGTTTTGGTGGAGGCGCATTCGCCGGACGGGAAATCCCGTGGTGACGCGCCCATTATCCGCGGCGTCAATCCGGTCATGGAAGCCAAGGTCAGCCGGCTGCCGCAAAGCGTCATTGCCGGGAAATTTGACCTGAGCGGCACCGGTCTGGTGATTGGCAGCGAGTTCGCCCGGAAGATGAATCTGCGCGTGGGCGACTATGTCGATGTTTATTCCATCCCGGTGCTCCAGAAGATGCGGGACAGCGCGGGCAGGGGACACAATGAGATTATTATCCCGGATGAATACGAGGTGCGCGGGATTTTCAACATGGATTACTTCGAGTACGACGACATGTTCATCATCTGCTCGTTGAAAAACGCGCAATCGCTTTATGGTTTTCGCGACGAGGTGCATGGCCTGCTCGTCACCCTGCGTGACCCCTACCAAGCCGACCAGGTGGGGCGGGAGATCCAGCATGACCTTGGCCTGGACTACGTGGTGGGCTCGTGGCTGGGGGAAAACAACGCGGTGCTTTCCGCGTTGAAGGTGGAGAAAAACGTGATGTTTTATCTGCTCTTTTTCATCATGATCGTCGCGGCGTTTGGCATTGCGAGCGCGCTAATCACCTTTGTGGTCCAGAAGACGCGCGAGATTGGCATGCTGAAAGCCATTGGCGCCACCGGTCCGCAAATCGTCTGGCTGTTCCTGAGCCAGAGCCTGATGGTTGGTATTTTGGGCGTGGTGCTTGGCTTTGGTTTGGGCTGGCTGGGAATTCACTATCGCAACGAGTTCCTAACATTTATGCGAAGGGCCACCGGTTTCGAGTTGTTTCCGTCCTCGGTCTATAATTTCAGCGAGTTGCCCGCGCAAATTGTTCCGGGTGACATCGCCATCATCTGCGGCGGATCGCTCGTGATTTGTGTGCTTGCGGGACTGATCCCCGCTTGGAATGCCGGTCGTCTCAAGCCTGTGGAGGCGTTGCGTCATGAGTGATTTCACCAATGCCCCCGCGTCCGGCCCGCTGCTCGTGGCGCGGGATTTGCACAAGAGCTACACCATCGGCCCGCGCCGGGTGGAGGTTCTGCGAGGCGTGAGCCTGGAAGTGCGGCGCGGTGTCTTTCTGGTGCTGCGGGGGGCATCCGGGGCCGGCAAAAGCACGCTGCTGCATTTGCTCGGCGGCCTCGATTCGCCGGACCGGGGCGAGATTGAGTTTGCCGGCCGGCAATTCAGCATGGTGGGCAATCTGTCCCGGTTTCGCGGGGCGAACATAGGGTTTATCTTTCAGGCCTACTATCTTTTGCCGGAACTGGACGCGCTGGAAAATGTCTGCCTGCCGGCACGCATTGCCCGGCGCGACGCGGCGGAGACCGAGGCGCGTGGCCGCGATTTGCTGCGCCGAGTCGGTTTGGGCGAGCGAATGGACCACCGTCCGACCGAGCTCTCCGGCGGCGAGCAGCAACGCGTGGCAATTGCCCGCGCGCTCATCAACGAGCCGACGCTTGTCCTGGCGGATGAGCCGACCGGCAACCTTGATTCCCGCACTGGTCATGAGATTATCGACCTGCTTTGCTCATTGCAAAGCGAGCGCAATGTCACACTGCTGATTGCCACTCACGACGAGAAAGTCGCCGCCCGCGCGCCTGAAAGCGTGGAATTGGTGGATGGCAAGATTGCCGCTTTCAACCAAACAATCCGAACCTCCGCGTCTCATGAGTAATGTTGTATCCGGCTCTTCCGAGTATTCGCCGTCTTTGGAGCCGCTGTTTCGTCTCGGCCGTCCCGGGGCTTTCAGCGAATGGATCGACTATGCGGCCAGCGGCGTTGGCCCGGAGCACGTTCCGGATTTGCTCCGCATAGTGGCGGACCCAAAGCTGCTCGAAGGCAGTTCCGAATCCAGCGCCATCTGGGCTCCTTTGCATGCCTGGCGCGCCCTCGGCCAGTTGCGAGCGGAAAGCGCCATTGGACCGTTGATTGGCCTTTTGGGACGGATTGACCGTGACGAGGACGACTGGCTGGCGGAAGACCTGCCTGTGGTTTTTGGCGGAATCGGAGTCGCGGCGGTTTCCCCTTTGGCGCTTTATCTGGGTGATACGGCAAACGGGCTCTACTCCCGGACGGCGGCGGGCAAGGCATTGTCAATGATTGGCCAGGAACATCCCGCGGCCCGGGCAGCCTGCGTGGCCGCGTTGGCAGGCCAACTGCAAAAATACGGCGAAAACGGTCCGGAACTGAACGGGTTTCTGATTACCAGCCTGTCTGATTTGGAAGCTCAAGAAACTCTTCCGCTGGTGGAGAAGCTCTTCGAGGTCGGCGCGGTGGACACCATGATCACCGGCGACTGGGAGGAGTCGCGCCGATGGTTTGATCCAGCCACTCGGCCCACACCGGAAGAGCTCAAAGCGAAGGGCGATGGGTTGCTCGCCGCCCAACGGATGTTGAAAATGGATCCAGACCTGGAGATGGAGTCCTTTTATGACGAGGCCGGGGAGGACGTCGATTTGCTCCCGGAGGCCAAGCCGGTAATTGATTTGCGGGCAATTAACAAGGCCGCCAAACAAGCGCGCTCCAAGGCGAAAAAGGCGAAGAAAAAGAAAAATCAGAAGCGATAGTCCTCGTCATGGCCGGAGCGCGGGAATTGGCCATTTCCGGCAAATCCTGTTGCGCGAAGCGGGTCGCCTTCTTACCCTCCCCGCCACTGACATGAAGATTTACATTGACGGCAAGTACTACAACGACAAGACCGCCAAGATTTCGGTGTTCGATCACGGTTTGCTGTATGGCGACGGTATCTTCGAGGGAATCCGCGCCTATCATGGCCGCGTGTTCAAGTTGAAAGAGCACATCGACCGCCTCTATTGCTCGGCCAAGGCCATCTTGCTCGACATCCCGCTCTCCCACGCGGAGATGATGCGCGCGGTGGTGGAAACTTGCCGCAAGAACAACCTGGCTGACGGCTATATCCGGCTGCTCGTCACGCGCGGTCCCGGCACGCTTGGCCTCAATCCCAACCGCTGCAAAAATCCCTCCGTCATCGTCATCGCGGACAAAATCCAGCTTTACCCGCCGGCGTTGTACGAGAATGGCATGGAGATCGTCACCGTGCCGACGACGCGCAACCTGCACAACGCGGTCAACCCGGCCATCAAATCGCTCAATTATCTCAACAACATTCTTGCCAAGATCGAGGCGAACGTCGCGGGCGTGGAGGAGGCGATCATGCTGAACGCCGAGGGTTATGTCGCGGAATGCACCGGCGACAATATCTTTATCATCAAGGGCAACCAGTTGCTCACGCCGCCACTTTCCGCCGGCGCCCTCTACGGAATCACGCGCGGCGTGGCGATGGAACTGGCCCGCGAAATGGGTCTTTCCGTGGCCGAGCCGAATCTCACCCGCTA
>CAZMLP010000570.1:0-6892 GCA_964566745.1 uncultured Verrucomicrobiota bacterium
TGGTCGGCAACGATTCGGCGTCCGGCAAAACCGAGACGTTTTTCGAATTGCTCGAACCGCTCTTGGCCGAGGGACAAAAAGTCCTCGTGTTCAGCCAGTTCGTCCAGATGCTGCAACTGCTCGAAAACGAGTGTGTCAACCGGCAGATTCCGACCCACATCCTTACGGGCGAGACCAAGCAACGGCAGGAGGTTGTCAATGCGTTCCAAAACGACCCGAACGCCTCGGTCTTCCTGTTGAGCTTGCGCGCGGCGGGCACCGGTTTGAACCTCACCACCGCCAGTTACGTGGTGCTCTACGATCCGTGGTGGAATCCGGCGGTCGAGGCGCAGGCCATTGATCGCTCCCACCGCATCGGTCAGACGCGAACGGTCAACGCGTATCGCTTGATCGCGCCGGGCACGGTGGAGGAGAAGATTTGGGAGTTGCAGCAGCGCAAGGCGCAGACGATCAGCGACGTGCTGGGCGAGGAGGGCTTTGCCCGCAGCCTGTCACAGAGCGACTTGGAATACCTTTTCTCCGAGGAATAGGCTGTGTCCAAACCCGCATTGGGCCGCGGCTTGGGCGACCTGCTGAAGGGCGCGCGGGTCGAGGCCAAGCCGCCGTCCGAAACGGTCGCCAAACCGGCGAACGGCACCCCCGTGACGCCCGGTTTGGGCCGCTTGCTGGAAGGCCAGGCGCCGCGCCCGCTCAAGCCGTGGCAGCGCCCGTCCCAACCACCGCTGCCAGCCCAGCCGGCCTCGGCGTCCACGCCCGCGCGTGTCCCGCTTTCCAAAACCAGATTGCTCTTGTTGTGCGCCGACGGAACCGTGCTGGCCTTGTGCGCCCGGCTCGCCTGGGCGAACCGGGGCAAACTCGGCGTCTTGGACACGCTCCTTTGCGTCGCCGGAGTGGCCTTGGCGGCCACTCTCGGCGCCACCGCGCTCAAAGCGGACAATCGCGACTGACTCTTACTGTTTCTTCAACCGGTAAAAGGCGGTTCCGCTGGCAACATCCACCGTCGCTGAATTCCCGGCCACGCCGGGCACCGCGGTCCACGTGGGCGCAGTCAGACTGGGCGTCGATTGGAGCGTGAAACCGGCCACGCTGGCGGGCCACGAGAGCGTGAGCTTGGTCCCGGCCACGGCGAAGGCCAAAGCCGGCGCCGGGGCGGGCGCGCCGATCATCGCCTGGTAGTGTGCCTGAATCTGGCTGGCTCCCAGCGCGGCGCCGTAGAACGCCACCTCGTCGAGCGAGCCAATCCAGTGTTCCTGCCCGTCCGGCGACGACGATCCCAACTCGGTGGGCGAGTCCGGTGATTGCCCAATCCCCTGCGTCGTCGTTCCCGCCAGCACACCGTCCCAATAGAGGGAAAAAGAGCTGCCATCCGTGTTTGTGTCAAACACGACCGCCAAATGATGCCAGGGCAGGCCGTTCCTCGGAACCGGCAGCGCCTGGTAGGTTGATCCATTCCACAATCCCGTGGCGTCCTTGCCCGCGTTCATATGAATGCTCCAGTTCACCGGACCGCCATCGCGATCCGCAAAGATCGCCGGGTTGTAGCCCGGACTCGCGCCCCAGCCGGCTTGAATCCACGCCTCCACCGTCCCCTTGCCGGAGGCGAAATCGAAGGCGTCCACCTGGCCCAAGTTGACATGGCCAGTGCCATCCAGCACCAGGGCGCGGTCGGATCCCGCGCCAATGCCGGTCCCAAACACCACCGGGTCCACCACCGTGCCATCGTTGGTGGACTTGCTGTCCTTGGCGTCGCTGGCGTCAAACGTGTAATAGGAGATCAGGCTCCCCTCCGCGCGCACCGCCTGCTGGTAAGCCGGCAAATTTGGCGTGATCACATTCACGTTCGCCGTGGCGCTGGAAACGGTCCCCGAGGGGTTGGTGACCTTGGCGAGGTAAGCGCCCGCGTCGGCCGCCGTCAAAGCGGGGAGCGCGAGCGTGGAATTGGTGGCCTCAGGAATCGCCGTGCCGTCTTTGAACCATTGATAGGAAAGATTCAATCCCTGCGCCCCGGCAGTCAGAGTCGCCGGGCTGCCGAGGAAGAAATCACCGCCCACCGGTTGCAGGGAAATCGTCGGCGCCGAGCCGGACACGAAGGCCGAATAATGCGCCTGAATGGCCGTCGCGCTGAGGGCCTCACTGTAAAACGCCACCTCGTCCAGCCCGCCCACCCACCGCTCCTGGCCTGCCGCGGAGGCGGAGCCGAGCTCGGTCGGCAGATCGGGGGTGCCTCCCACTCCTTGGATCACCGAGCCGGTCAAAGTCCCGTCCCAATAAACGTTGAAGGTGTTGTTGCCATCCGTGTCGAGGTCGAACACCACGGCCAAATGATGCCAAGCCGTGCCGGTTCCCGGGGTTGGTTGCGGCGTATATCCGTTGCCATTCCACATGCCGACCGCGTCCTTGCCGTCATTCATATGGATGCTCCAGTTCACAGGACCGCCATCGCGATCCCCGAAAATCGTCGGGTTGTAGCCAAGGCCGGGCGTCCAGCCCGCCCGCACCCACGCCTCAATGGTTCCCGCACCCCCCGCAAAATCGAACGCGTCCACCAATCCAAGATTGATGTGGCCTGTCCCGTCGAGGGCCAGCGCCTTGTCCGCCTCGCCGCCAATGCCATTGCCAAACGGAACCTTCCCTTGCGGAGTGCCATCGTTGGTGGACTTGGAGTCTTTGGCGTCCAGATGGTCGAAGGTGTAGTACGAAATCAGGCTCTGCTCGGCCCGCACCGCG
Source organism: uncultured Verrucomicrobiota bacterium (assembly GCA_964566745.1). Classification (GTDB taxonomy): domain Bacteria; phylum Verrucomicrobiota; class Verrucomicrobiia; order Limisphaerales; family CAZMLP01; genus CAZMLP01. Next base: position 2,728 of record CAZMLP010000570.1, read on the forward strand.
TTCTGGTATTGCGTCAACCTCGCCGGCAGGTCGCCAAACTGGACCACGGCCTCCGCGCTTTTCACCTGGCCGCCGGTGTTGCTCACGGTGACTTGGTAGGTTCCCGCGTCGCCCGCCACCGCGCTCGCAAAGGAGAGGGAGGCGTTGGTCGCCCCGGCAATCGGGTTATTGTCCTTGGTCCATTGATAGTTCAAATCCGCCCCTTTGACCTCGACGGAAAGGGTCAATGGCACCCCGGTCAAAAATATCCCGCCTTGCGGCTGGCTCGTGATCACCGGCGGGTCACCAAGCAAAAAAGCCGTGTAGTGGGCCTTGATCGCGCCCGCGCTGAGGGCGGTGTTGTAAAACGCGACCTCATCCAGGCCGCCATTCCAGCGCTCGCCGCCCCCGACCGACGAGGAGGCGATCTCCGTGGGCAAATCCGGCGTGCCCGGCAACGCCTGCGAAGTGGACCCTATGGAGTTGCCGTCCCAATAAATCGTGAACGTGCTGCCGCCCGTCCCGCTGTCCACATCAAACACCACCGCCAGGTGATGCCAGTTCGTGCCCGCGTTGGGAATTGATCGCGGCTCGTACGACGTGCCGTTCCAAAGGCCCACGCCCATTTTCGATCCCTCCATGTGAACGCTCCAGTTCACCGGACCGCCATCCCGGTTGGCGAAAATGGCGGGATTGTAGCCGGGGCTGTTACCCCAACCGGGCCGCACCCAAGCCTCGACGGTTCCGACTCCGGCCGGGAAATCAAAATCACTCACCTGGCCCAAGTTGATGTGGCCGGTTCCTTTCAAGGACAGCGCCTTGTTGGCACCCCCGCCTGGTCCGGCGTCATAATTCACCGTGCCCGCGGCCGTTCCGTTGTTCGAAGCCTTGGAATCCGCGGCCGTACCAGCGTCAAATGTGTAATAAGAGACCAGTCCTGGCTCGCCGGTCACCGCGCTTTTGTATTGCGTGATGGAGCCGTGGGCGACGCCGGCGCCAATCACGCCAGCCGCCATCAAGGACCGGAAAAAAAGTTGAGGGGATCGTTTCATAGGAAGTTGATTCCGTGTTTGGGCACAAGTATGCCATTCATGACGATAGCGAAACCGCGAGCTTTAGTCCTGGGCTTGGTCCAGCAATTTTAGCGCCTGCCCCGCGCTCCGCAAGCCCTCCTTGAATTTAAAGAAATCCCTCGCCGGAACGGCTCCGTCTGCTACCAGGCCAGCGACAGTTTTGGCGCCGGAAGCCTGGCCTCGACGGCGCGAACCTCCTGCACCAGTTCCCGGACCCGCGCCGCGGACTGGGGACGATGCCGGTCCCTCTGCTCCCGGGCTCCGGTATTGAGGTCGATCCCGGCGGGCCGGACCTGCGTGATTGCCGCCCGCACGTTGTCCCGCCACAAGCCACCGGCGAGAATGACGGGCACAGGAGAAAGGCGAACAATTTCACCGCTGACACTCCAGTCATGCGTCGCCCCCGTTCCGCCGAGACGGTCAGAAGTGGCGCTGTCCAGCAGAATGGCCAGGGCGCCAGCCGATTGCCTGGCCACCGCCTCAAGACCGTTCAACGAAGTCCCGGGAGTGATGTGCAAGGCCCGCACCGCGTCGATCCCCCGCGAACGCAACAACTCCAGGTTTTGCCGGAAAAGCGCGGCGTCCATCGGGGCGTGCAATTGGACCTCCTGCGTCAAAGGGCAAGCCTCCAGCAGTACTTGGAGCCGTTCTGGGTTGGTCTCGTGAGTGACCAAGACACGCTTGACCGGAACGCTATCCATTTGAAGCGCGTGAAAGATGCTGTGCGCCTGCGCAAGCGGGACGGCATGCTCGCTCTTCGCCGTGGTCGCCACGATCACTCCCAGGGCGTTGGCGCCCGCGGCGGCGATCTCCAGCGCCTCGGCCGGCGTCCGGATTCCACAGATCTTGATCCGAAACATCCCGGTTATCGCGACACGACGCGATAGAAACGCATCGCGTCCACCGGGGCGTGGTCCCGGAATTCAAGCGCGCCATCCGGCGCGGTGGCGGCCTGGGTGGTCAATTTCGTCCAATTGGGCGGATTCAGGGTCGTGGCAAATTGCAACTCATACATCGACCCCGCCACCCCCTTGGAACGAATTACCCAATCCGTCCCCTCCCCAACCACCGACAGCAGCAACGGAGTGGCGTTGACCGTCACGACCGCGCTCGGGCCGGCCGCCGGGGCCAGCTTTCCGCCCAAGTCGCTGGCGGTTCCCGGCGCGAGCGAGATGCCCAATGTTCCCGTCCCGTGAATGCCGTTAATAGTGACCGTTCGGTTGGGGCCGGAACCGGAAACCGTCACTGTGCCGTCCGCTGTGCCCGTGCGGTTCAAAACGACATTGGTCGCGACCAGGGTGCTCGCGTTAAAGTTGGCGTCCGCGTAGGCGATCTGGAAACTCACCGCGCCGCCAAAAGTCGTCGTCGCCGAGGGTGGCCCGATGGTTACGGTGGGCGGCACGGTGTCCACTGTCACCACGAAGGGGGTTGACCGGCCGCTCGTGTTCCCCGCCGCGTCCGTGGCGGCCGCCGAGAAGCTGTACCTGCCATCCGTCAAAAACGCGCTGACATACGAGAAAGTCCAGTGCCCGCTCGCGTCTGTCTGGATAATGCCTCCCGCCGTCGTGGAGATGCCCGAAATCAGATCGGTGAGTTCCAAATCGACATGGGAGGCAACATCCGCAAACCCGTCGAGCACCGGCTGCGTGGAGGCCGTCACATGGCCGGACCCGGGGGCCAGTGAATTGATCACCGGAATGGCCGGAGGTGTGCTGTCCACTTGAACGGAGGCGGACGGAATGGTCGCGGGCGCATGGTTGCCCGCCAGGTCGGTCGCGGTGCCGGGAAGCAGGATGATCCCCAAGGCGCCGTTGCCCGTGATATGGTCCACCGTCACGACGCGATTGGAACCGGAGCCACTGATCGTCACCAGGCCGTTCGCCGTGCCGGAGGTGTTCAACACCACATCCCCGGGCGCGAGATTGCCGCTCTCAAAATTCGCGTCAAAGAAATCCACCTTGAAACTCACCGGTTGGTTCGGGCCGGCCAGCGGCACGGATGGCGCGCCGATGTTGACTGTCGGCAAGGTCGTGTCCACGACGACCTTGAAATCGGCGGACACCCCGCTTTGGTTGCCCGCCAGATCCGCCGCCGTGGCGGAAAACGTGTTCGTGCCCTCGGACAATGTCTTGGCCGTGTAATCGAAATTCCAGTTTCCACCGGCATTCACCGCCGCGATGCCCAGCGGGCCTTTGCCCGCGAGGCTCACGGTCACCACTCCGCCAGGCTCGCCGGTCCCGAAAATCATCAGCGAGGTGTCGCTGGTGATTCCGTCCTCGCTGGAAACGCCCGTGTCCGTGCTGATTCCCGTGATGAGCGGCGCCACCGGCGCGGTGTTGTCAACGGTGACAATGGGTCCCGGTCCCGCCGGGCCGCTCACGTTGCCCGCGATGTCAAACGCTGTTCCGCCGGCAATCGAGAGGCTGAGCGCGCCATTGCCGCTCAAATTGACGACCGTCACCAGTCTTGTGTTGCCGAAACCGGTCACGGACTGAATCGTGCCATCAGCCGTGCCGCTCTTGTTAAGAATGACATTGGCCGGGTTCAACGTGGCGACGTTGAACTGAAAGTCCGTGTAAGTGACGGTGTAAGTGACCGGACCGGACCGGGTCACACCAATCGAGGGCGGCGAAATCGTGATGGCGGGCGGAGTGGTGTCCACCAGCACACCGCTGGTGTCCGAGGAGGTCAACAACAGCCCGCCACCATTGCCGAACAGGTCGGTGATCAGCGGCACGCCATCTTTAAGCACCTGGTCGTAGGTGACGCCGTCCGTGTCGGTGTCACCGGGTTGCACCAGGTAGCGGAACGTCAGGTCCGGTGTGCCGGAACCAGTGATGTAAAAGGCCGAGTTCGTCACTGACCCGACGATCAAGGTGAGGGAGGGCAGGCCCCGGTTGGTGTTCACATACACCGCCTTGGAAAAAGTCACCACAAAGTCCAGCGCCGCGCCGGCCTTGTAGGTGGCGTTCGGCGGCGGTGTGACCTTGCTCAAAATCGGGATAGTGTTGTCGATATGAACCACAAAGTCGGCGGACGGGAGGCTGGTGTTGAGGGCGGTGTCCGTCGCGGTGGCGTTGAACGTGTGCGTCCCGACCGGCAGCACCGTGCCG
>CAZMLP010000571.1:0-2472 GCA_964566745.1 uncultured Verrucomicrobiota bacterium
ACGCCGGGTCCCGGCCGATGCCGTCAAACTCTTCCGCCTCGGTTACGCGCCCGACCTCTGGGACGACACGGTGAATTGGGCCAAGAGCAAGGGCCACGATTTGGCCTTGGTGGAGCAGGGCGGTTTGATCATCAAAAAGGACGACCGTTACTACGACCGCTTTCGGGGCCGGCTCATGTTCCCGATTTGCGACGAGCAAGGTCGTGTCATCGGCTTCAGCGGGCGGGTGTTGAGCGGCGACGAAAAGACCGCCAAATATGTCAACTCGCCCGAGACGCCGGTCTTCACCAAGGGCAAGGTTTTCTACGGCCTCGACAAATCGAAGCGCGCGATTCTCGACAAGCAATTCGCCATCATTTGCGAGGGGCAACTGGACCTGATCGCTTGTTTTCAAGCGGGCGTGCAAAACATCGTCGCGCCGCAAGGCACGGCCCTCACGACCGGCCACACGCGCATTCTGAAACGTTACGCGGACGAGGTGGTGCTTTGCTTTGACTCCGATCTTGCCGGGCAAAAGGCGGCCATCCGATCCCTCGACGACCTCCTCAATTCCGGCATGTCGATTCGTGTCGCCACCGTTCCCGCGCCGCACGATCCGGACAGTTTCATCAAGGAGTTCGGTGGCCCCGCGTTTCAACAACTGATCGACCGCGCGGAAGGTTTCTTCGACTTCTATTTGAACTATCTCTGCCGGACCAACGACACCGGAACGGATCGCGGCAAGCTGGTCGTAGTGCGCGACCTGGGCGCGGCGGTGCTCAAAACCGGCAGCAGCGTGCTGGTGGACACCTACGCGCAAAAGACCGCGCACCGGCTCGGAGTGTCCGTCGATTCTGTGCGCTCGGAATTCCGCAAAAGTGGCGCGACGGCCAAATCTCCGGAGCGTCGCGAGGAGGAGGGGGCGGGGTTGGCGTCCGCGGAGGGGCCGCCACCGCCGCGGCCCTCCGAGCCGGAATTTTGGCTCCTGCGGCTGCTGTTCATGAACGATGACCTCGTCGAGTGGGCGCGGCATCATCTGCACGCGGGTTGGGTCCAAAACGCGGGCGTTCGGGAAATGATCCAACGGCGGTTTAACGCTTTTGACGCGGACACGTGGCGGGGCCTGGCAGGATTGCTGGACGAGATCGAGGACCCGCATTTGCGCGCGCTGTTGACCGAGGCAGTGTCGGAACAAAGACCCGTTCCCGAACCGGCCAACCAGTTGCAACTTCTGGTGAAGAGATTGCGCGACGCTTATCTGGACCGGCGAATCGCGGAACTCACCCGCCGCGCGAGCGAGGCACAGGTCAGCACCGAGGAACAAGTGCGAATCGTCGGCGAGCAAAATGCCCTCCGTCAGCTAAAACGCCAGCCGCTCCAGCCGCTGGGCGAGGCGTGATTCCGCGCGCTTTGGCTTGCCAGCCGGGGCGGGATGTTCACAGTGAGGCGGATCATTTTGACCCGTTTATGAATGTGTTTCTCTGCCAGTCGGACATTCGTTGGGAAGACAAGGCGGCCAATTTTACGCGCGTGCGCGAGCTGCTCGCCTCCGCCCAGCCCCCTCGCGGTTCGCTCCTTGTGCTGCCGGAGATGTTTGCCACGGGCTTCACTATGAACGTCCCCGCCATCCACGAGGCGGCGGGCGGTGAAACTGAAAAATTTCTCGCGGAGCTGGCGGCGGAATACCAGAGCGCGGTGATCGGCGGGCTGGTCACACTCGGGCCGGAAGGCAAAGGACGAAATCAAGCTCTCGCGGTGGCTCCTGATGGAAAAGTCCTGGCCCGTTACTCCAAAATCCAGCCGTTCTCGCTCGGGGGCGAAACTCAATCCTGCGGCTCGGGGACCGAGGTCGTCTTGTTTTCCTGGGGCGACTTCCAGATCGCGCCATTCGTTTGTTATGACTTGCGATTTCCCGAGTTGTTCCGCGTGGCGGCGTGGCGCGAAGCGGAGGTGCTGGTGGTGATCGCCAACTGGCCGGTCAAGCGCATCGGGCACTGGGTGACGTTGCTGCAGGCGCGCGCCATCGAGAACCAGGCCTACGTGATCGGCGTGAACCGGAGTGGAACCGACCCCAGTTTCCAATACACCGGGCGCAGTCTGGTGGTGGATCCCCACGGGCAAATCATTGCTGATGCCGGCATTGTCGAGGGCGTGGCTGCCGCTGAAATCAGCCGCGACGTGGTGGTCAACTGGCGGCGGGATTTTCCGGCGTTGCGGGACATTCATCCCCAGTTTATTCCCGCCGCCGGGTAAAACATTATGGCCGCGAGCGCAAAACGCGCTCCCGGCATCTTTTTCTCGAGGCGGCTCGCCTTCTCGTGTGCCTTCAATTGCACAGTTGACGACGGATGGAGGGGTTCTTATTGTTCCTTTAACCCAGACCCATACCGCTATGAACTCAAACTCCGGCGCGCCAGCCGACGTTTCCACCCCCCTGTCTCGCGGGGCATTCACGCTAATTGAACTGTTGGTGGTGATCGCCATCATCGCCAT
>CAZMLP010000572.1:0-1777 GCA_964566745.1 uncultured Verrucomicrobiota bacterium
AAGTGGGCGAGGGGGAAGCGGCGCCCGCGGAGAATTCCCCCACCCCGCCCGCCGAAAATAAATGAGCATTGCCGAGCATCGACAGGCCATAGACCGGCTGGACGCGCAGATCGTAAGCCTGCTCAACGAGCGGACACGCCATGTCCTCGAGATTGGCGCCATCAAGCTCAAGGCGGGTGAGGAAATTTACGCGCCGCACCGGGAGCTGGCGGTTTTTGAGCGCGTTTACAAGCGGAACGAGGGACCGATCACGAACGAGTCGTTGCGGGCGATTTACCGCGAGATCATGTCCAGCGCCCTGTCCCTGGAGAAGACGATGTGCATCGCCTATCTCGGGCCCGAGGCGACGTTCACTCACCAGGCGGCGATTCAGCGGTTTGGCTCCAGCCTCCATTACGCGCCGCAAAAGACCATTGCCGACGTGTTCAATGTGGTCGCGCGCGGCGAGGCGGATTATGGAGTGGTGCCGGTGGAGAACTCAACCGAGGGCGTGGTGACCCACACGCTCGACATGTTCGTGGACAGCGAGTTGAAGATCGTCTCGCAAATTGTCCTGACCATTCGCCAATGCCTGGTGAGCCGCTTCAAACGCGAGCAGATCAAGAAACTTTACGTGCATCCCCAGAGCCTGGCGCAATGCCGGGGCTGGCTGCACCAGAACCTGCCGAACGTCGAGTTGATCGAGACTTCCTCGAACGCCCGGTCTGCCGAGCTGGCGGCAAAAGAGCGGAATTCGGGCGCGATTGCCGGAACCTTGGCGGCCGAGAAGTATGGCCTGCGGGTTTTGCAACCGGACATCCAGGACAACACGATCAATGCCACCCGCTTTCTCGTGTTGGGACGCCAATGCGGCCCGGCCACCGGCAAGGACCGCACCAGCATGATGTTCAGCATCGCGCACGAGGTCGGGGCGTTGCACCGCGCGCTGGCGCCGTTCCGCCGTTACCGGCTGAACATGACCAAAATCGAGTCCCGCCCCAGCAAGCGGAAGGCGTGGGAATATTTCTTCTTCGTCGATTGCGACGGCCACATGACGGACCCCCGGGTGGCCAAGGCCATCGTCCAGCTCAAGCAGCATTGCAACCTGGTCAAGGTGCTGGGCTCGTACCCCAACACGGAGTAGCCGCGTGAAACGAGTCGCGTCCACGCGGCGGGCAGCCGGTGATGGCCCAAAGGGCCGCTCTCCCGCCTCTTATCTCCCCCGCGCCCGGGAGGTTTTTGACATTGAACTGGCCGGCCTGCGCGCCGTGCGCGACCAACTGGACGGCGCTTTCGACGCGGCGGTGAACTTGATTGTCGAGGCTTTGCGCCAGCGTGGCAAGGTGGTGGTGGTGGGAGTGGGCAAGTCCGGCAACGTCGGACGCAAGATCGCGGCCACGCTTACCAGCACCGGCGCCACCAGCGTGGAATTGAACAGCGTGGACGCGCTGCATGGCGACCTGGGCGTGGTAAACGACGGTGACGTGGTGCTCGCCCTGAGCTACTCCGGCGAAACCGAGGAGCTGTTGAACCTGATTCCCGCCTTGAAACGCTTCGGCGTGAGGATCATCGCGCTGACCGGCCACAAACGCTCCACCGTGGCGCGGCATAGCGACGTGGTGCTGGGGGCCCGGGTGCCGCGCGAGGCGTGCCCGTTCAACCTCGCGCCCACCGCGAGCACCACCGCGATGCTGGCCTTGGGGGACGCGCTCGCCATGGCCGTGCTCGACGCGCGCGGTTTCAAGAAAGAGGATTTCGCCAAGCGCCATCCCTCCGGCGCGATCGGTCGCGCGTTGCT
>CAZMLP010000573.1:0-1853 GCA_964566745.1 uncultured Verrucomicrobiota bacterium
GCCACCGCCGGGGCGTTGGTGGGGCATCCCATCGACGGACTTACCATCGCGGAAAATTGCGAGCCGGTCCTGCGCGCGGGCAAATTCTTCGCCGGCCTGAACCGCAACATTCTCGCCAACCCCCTGGCGAAAGTGTACATGGAAGATGCCCGCACCGTCCTCAAGCTCAGCCCGCGCCAGTTTGATGTCATCATCAGCGAGCCGTCGAACCCGTGGATGATCGGCGTCGGGAGCGTCTTCAGCCGCGAGTTTTACCAGCTTGCCGCGAGCCGCCTCACGGAAGGCGGCGTGATGGCGCAGTGGTTCCACATGTACGAGATGAATGACGGCATCGTCACCCTCGTGCTTCGCACTTTCAACCAGGTGTTTCCGAACATGGAGGTGTGGGACTCGCAACTCGGCGATGTGATTTTGCTCGGCTCTCAAAAACCCTGGGAGAGCGGGCCGGAAGTTTTCAAAAAGGTTTTTGAACGCGCTGTTCCGCGCCAGGACCTCGAGCGCATCGGCCTGAAAACCCCCGAGTCCGTCTGGGCGCGGCAACTTGCCTCGCAACGCACCGCTTTCGCCATCGCGGGCACGGGACCGACCCAATCGGACGCCTTTCCGGTGCTGGAGTATGACGCGCCGCGCGCGTTCTTCATTGGCTCCACTGCCTCGGTCTTCGCGTTGTTTGACGAGCGCACCTGGCAATCCGAGCTGGCGCCGGTCGAGAAACGTCGCGTGCTGGGCGGCTTGGGGGATGAGCAGGTGAAGAGCGTCTTTGGCCAGTATTATTCGATGAACAACGACTTGGTGGTTTATTTCCGCTCGCGTGTGCTGGCCGGCCTGGGGAAACAGGACCCGGGCGCGCGCGGGGATGCGCCGGCCATGCCCTCCATTTTTCGGCCAAATGATCCCGAGGCGCTGAAACTGGTCATTCCCAAGGATGCGGATGAGGACCAGCGCCAGCTTCTCACTGCCGAGCACGAGGTTTTGACCGCGACTCCTGACTGGCCCGCCGCGGCAGACCGTGTGGCCGCGATTATCAAGGGGGTGAAGCCCGAGCCGGCCGACGCCAAACCGCGTGCCTGGAGACCCGCCCATTTCGCGTGGTCGGTTGCCCGCCTCTGCATTGCGCGGGGGGATCTGACTCGCGCCGGGCGCGTGCTGGTGGCTGGCTTGGAAAAGGAGCCGGGCGCGTATCAATTGCACTATCTCGGCCACATCCTCCAAAACGAGAACAACCGCCAAACGATTGCCAACGCCGCCCAAGAGGCGCTCACGCGGACACGAACTTCCGTGCCTGAAAAGGCCAAATAACTCCCGGCGGCGGCATTGAGAAACCGGCGGCGAGTTCGCTTCGCGAGCGCAACCACCGGCTCGGGCCGGGAATCGGCCCATTCTCTCTTCATTCCCAAAATCTGGCAAAAATCCAAGAATTCTTGGATGTGCTTGGAGGGAAAACGATTGCGATGAAAAACGGGTGGTGTTTGAGCCAATAGAGTCAATACAGTCAATGGAGTCTTTGACACGTCTGATAAGATCGGGGGTTAGTGAAAGTGATTTTTCGACGCCGAGTCTGGCCGGGAGGAAATGCCTTATCAACGGCCTTTTGGATTCCCGTTCGGGGAAATGAGCCAAATCCCGGTTTATCCAGGCCAATCAAGTCGAAACCAACTTGCCAGGAAAGCAAACCATTCGCCTCAAAAGAAAAACCATTGGATTTAAAGGGGATTCAACCCAATTCAAGGCTCGGCACAAGCGTGTGGCCAGCCTGCGGCCTCCGAGGTAGGGACGCGTCGCCGACGCGTCCGGGAACTCACGAAGGGGCGGAAGTTCAACCCCAAGCCGAATCCAACTTGCCAGGAAGGCAA
>CAZMLP010000574.1:0-2035 GCA_964566745.1 uncultured Verrucomicrobiota bacterium
TCGCTTCCCATGCCCGGAAGTTTCCATTACGTTGCAACCGCTTTCGGACGGGCGCCATGCCCGCCTGAAGTCACGGCGGGAAGGGTGGCTGAGTGGTTGAAGGCACTTGACTCGAAATCAAGCGTAGTCGCAAGGCTACCGTGGGTTCAAATCCCACCCCTTCCGCCAATTTCGTCGAAAATCAAATGCGTCAGGCGCGTGTGTGTTGCGCACAGGCTCCTTCGGTTCTTTTCATTTTGAAGGATGCCTGGGTCGGAAATAATTCTCATTCCAAGGGCTGGAATTCGTGTTTGTCCCCACAGTAATTTCGATCGAGATGAAGGCATTCTCGTCTTACAGAATCGTGATTTGACTGGACTGTCTGTTGCGCCAGCCAACACTGCCGAGGAAATTTTGTGGACCAGTCCACTCTTCAAAACGTGCCGGTGGTGGCCGATCATCAGATGCTTGAGCGCATCGGCACAGGCGCGTACGGGGAGGTGTGGCTCGCGCGGAGCGTCACCGGCGCATTACGGGCGGTGAAGATTATTCGCCGCGAGCAGTTCGATCACGAACGGACGTTTGAACGGGAGTTTTCGGGGCTGAAAAAATTCGAGCCTCTCTCTCGTCTGCATGAGGGGTTGGTCGATATTTTGCAAATTGGCCGGGATGCCGCCCCGGGCCGTGTTTATTATGTCATGGAGCTGGCGGATAACGCCGATGAATCCGGCCAGAGTTATCGTCCTTTGACGCTGGCGGAGGCGGTCCGGCAGAAAGGACGTCTGCCGGTCAAGGAATGCGCGCGCATTGGCGCGAGTGTGGCGGACTCGCTGGGTTTTCTCCATGCCCGGGGCTTGGTGCACCGGGACATCAAACCGGCGAACATTATTTTTGTGGGTGGCCGGCCCAAACTTGCGGACATTGGGCTGGTGGCCAGCCTGGGGGACGCGCGCTCCTTTGTTGGAACGGACGGCTTTATTGCCCCGGAGGGGCCTGGCTCCCCCCGGGCAGACATCTTCAGCCTCGGCAAGACTCTCTACGAAATGGCCACCGGGAAGAACCGGCTGGAATTTCCCGATTTGCCCGCGAATCTCATCGATTCTCCCGAGGCCTGCGAGTTCAGCGAGCTGAACGAGACAATCCTCCGGGCTTGCTCGCAGCAGCCCGACGAACGGCATGCGTCCGCCGAGGATTTCCGGGGAGAATTGTTGCTGGTGGACGCGGGCCGGTCGGTTCGCCGCTTGCGGCGCAACGAGCGTCTGGTGGCCATATGGCGGCGGGCGGCTTTTGCCGCCCTGGTGCTGATCCTGATCGCCGGCGCGGGACTTTGGGCGGAACGCCGGCGCGCCGAGGCGGCCCGGCAAATCGCGATTCAAGAATCGGTCCATCGGCGGCAGATCGAGCAGCGGGAGCTCGCCGCGTTAAACAACCTCTACGCGGCCGACATGAATCTGGCGCAGCAAGCGATTGCCGCGGGAAGTTTTGGCCGGGCGGAATCGTTGCTCGGGGCATACATTCCGCGAGGTGGACAAGACGATCCCCGCGGCTTTGAATGGTTTCACCTCTGGCACCGGGTGCGGGGAGACAGTGCCGCCATCCTGCAAGGGCACGAGCATGTGGTGTCGTCCTTGGCGCTAAGTCCGGACGGGAACCGGCTATATTCCGCCAGCTTCGACACCACAGTGCGGGAATGGTCTTTGCAGGAGGGGCGGGAGCTGCGCCGGTGGACCATGCCGGGAAGCCTGTTCGCGGCCATCGCGCTCGACCCCACCGGGTCGCTTTTGGCTGGAGAAGGCGGCAACCGTCCTTTTTCCTCGTTGCGCGATCTTCAAACCGGAGCGTGGGTTACTAATATCACATCCGCTTCCTCGAGTGTTTCCTTTTCGCCAGACGGAAAGCGAGTGGTGCGGGGGGCAAAGGCCATGCTCTTTGACACAGACGGGGAGATAGAAATCACGGATCCCAGGCTTCGTCCCGAACGAATCGTGCACGAGTCCGGCGGGCGCGTGGCGTTTTCTCCGGACGGAAAGCGCATGGCCACCGGGCCTTGGGGGGA
>CAZMLP010000575.1:0-3157 GCA_964566745.1 uncultured Verrucomicrobiota bacterium
GGACATGGAACGTGAAAGTGGCCGGCAAACTGGTGACGTTGGTCGCCTCACCGAGACGCCGGCCCGATGCTTGAAAGGTGAGATGATACACCCCGTTGGTCGTGAAGCCCCAGTTGTAGTGCTCGTGGCTCGGGATGATCGGCGTGGTTTCGTCGAAGTCCGAAATCCCGTCCGCCGTGTTCATGCGCACGTTCAGGTTCCCGGTGCTGTCCGCCTGCCAGAGAAAGAAGCTCCCCGGACCGTCGATTGCCGTCAGTTCGAAACCCAGATTGCCATTAAAAACCCCGAGCGGCACATCCTCCGCCGAGATGCCCAAATAAAGCAGGTTCGGGTTCTGGCTTTGCGGAATCACCCAGAGCGGGTCGCCCCCGTTGCCAAACGGCGTGCCCGCCGGCAGGCTGAGTTTCCCGGACTCCTTGACCACCAGATACACCTCGTTGGTGGCGTAATGAATGTGATGATCCTCGTCCCCGGCAACGATGGACAAGTGGTTGGTGCCCGAGGCGTCATACTCGATTCGCAGATCGACATGCTCGTTCGTCAAGTCCACCACCACGGGTTGCACGTCAAACGTGTAAATGACCGGCCCGCTGGAGGTGGTCGCTCCCGAGTTCGCCAGCGTGCCCGACGCCTCCAACACCACCGTGTAGGTCCCCGCCTTCGTGAAGGCCCAGTTCAAGTGCGCGTCCCCGCCCGCCTGCACCGTCACCGTGTCGTTGGTGGTGATGCCGTCGCGCGTGTTGAAATAGACCACTGGATTGCCAAACGTGTCCGTCTTGTAAGAGAAGAAGTCGCCGGGTCCGTCCACGCTTTTGAACGTCACCTTGACCTGGTTGCCGGCGAACACGCCATCAGGGATGCCGTCGCCGCCATAGCCCAGATACAGGATTTCCTCGTTCTGCGTCTGCGGCAGCAGCCAGATCGCGTCACCCGCGTTGCCCAGAAAGCCAAACTTGGGATCAGCCGGCACGGTCGTTTTCGCCTCGGGCTTGACTTGCAGGGTCACATCGTCGGCGGCGAACTCCTCCTCCAAAGTGTCCGAGCCAACGTGCAAGTCCCAGGCATCGGCAACCGCGTCATAATCCAGTGCCAGGTCCGTGTGCCCGGAGGAGAGAACGGTCGTTTCGGGAACCACCGTGAAGGTGTAGGCCACCGGGCCGCTTGAAGTCGCCTGGTTGCCGGCCGCCAGAGTGCCCGACGCCTCGATCACCATCGTGTAAACTCCCGGCGCGGTGAAAGCCCAGTTCAGATGCGCGTCCCCGCCCGCCTGCACGGTGATCGTGTCATTGGTCGAGACGCCGTCCCGGGTGTTGAAATAAACCACCGGGTTGCCAAACGTGTCGGTTTTGTACGAGAAGAAGTCGCCGGGACCCGTCACACTCTTGAGCGTCACCCGCACTTGATTGCCAACAAACACCCCGTCGGGAATGTCATCGCCACCATAGCCCAGGTACAAAAGGTTCTCGTTCTGGGTTTGGGGCAAAATCCAAACCGGGGAGCCAGCGGCCCCCAGGAAGCCGAATTTGGCGTCCGCCGGCACAGTGGTTTTTGCCCCCGCCCGGGCCTTCAACAAAACCTCGCTGGCGGCCAGTTCCACCCCGGTGGCGTCCTGCCCGAGATGCAAGTCCCACGTGTTGTTGGTGGCGGCATACTCCAGGGCAATATCGGTATGGCCCGCCGCCCAGACGGTCGGCGCGGTCACGGAAAAAGTGTAGGCGACCGGCCCGCTCGACGTCGGGGTGTTGCCCGCCACCAGCGTGCCCGACGCCTCCAACACCACCGTGTAGGTCCCCGCCGCGGTGAACGCCCAGTTCAGGTGCGCGTCACCCCCGGCCTGCACGGTGATCGTGTCGTTGGTCGTGATGCCGTCCCGCGTGTTGAAATAAACCACCGGGTTGCCGAACGTGTCGGTCTTGTACGAGAAGAAATCGCCGGGACCATCCACGCTCTTCAGGGTCACCCTGACTTGGTTGCCCGCAAACACCCCGTCCGGAAGGTCATCGCCGCCATACCCCAGATACAACAAGTCCTCGTTTTGCGTTTGGGGCAGCAACCACACCGTTGTTCCCGCCGCCCCCAAAAAATTGAATTTCGGGTCGGCCGGAACCGGCGCGCGGGCCGCCGCCTTCACCCGCAACACCACGTTGCTCGCCGCGAATTCCTCGCCGGTGGCGTCCGAGCCGACGTGGAGGTTCCACCCGCCGTCCGCGTACTCAAGCGCGAGATCGGTGTGGCCGGACGAGAGCACGGCTGGTTGGGCTTGGGCGGAAGGTTGCGCGCTCACCAGGAGCGCGGGGATTACCCAGGGGAACAATTTCAATTTCAGGTTCATGACAAACAAGTTTTCCAAAGAGGTTTAATTTAAATTCGAGCGAGGTTTGGTTTGGCGCGGGCATTACTCAGGAGGGCGGGCGATTTCCTCGCCGCCATCCACCCGTTTTTTGAGCACGGCCGCCTTGATGGAGGCCGCGTGGCCGTCCGCGTACAGGTAGTTCGCGCTGCCGGACGTGTTGCTAATGTTGGTGACGCCGACCCGATGCCGGTCGGGCTGGATGTCGAAAACCACCTCCGGCCAGCCCTTGATCCAGTTGCGCGAGTGCGTGTGGTCCGCGGTGATGCTGGGCGCGGAGCCGTCGGCGCACTCGAACACCGTGAAGGTCAGGCTGGGATTTCGCAGGCGGTTAAAATTGCGATAGGTCTCGAGGACCGTGCCAAAGGGATCGACCTGGTCCACCGACGTGAATTCGTTCAAGGGATAACTCGTGGCATTGTTCGTCATCCGCACCTGCCCTTTCGGGTCGGAGGGGCAAATGCGGAGCGCGTCCACATTTCCCTGATAGGGCGCAAGTGTGTAGATCCACGAGTAGTTGGTGGGATTGCCATGCGTGGTCTCCGGCCCCCACCCGTTGTAATCGTCCACATACATCGCCAGCCCGAGACCGATCTGGCGCATGTTCGACAGGCATTTCGTCTGGCGGGCCCTGGCTTTGGCCGAGGCCAGCGAGGGAAGCAGCAGCCCGGCGAGAATCGCTATAATGGCGATCACCACCAGCAGCTCGATCAAAGTAAAAGCGAGCGCGGTCGCGCGCGACAAAGGTCGTTTCATAATTTCTGAACCAACACCGTTCCGGGTCCGCCAAGGACCACGAACGGATCG
>CAZMLP010000576.1:0-2994 GCA_964566745.1 uncultured Verrucomicrobiota bacterium
TTCCTGGCTTACTTTGCCCGTCACGCGCGCTTGGCAGGTAGGGACGCGCCGCTGGCGCGTCCGGGCGAGCCTACGATACAATGTCCACTCATCGCTCGACCTCGCGCCAGCCCCTGAAGCCGGCGGGGCGAAGCTGTGCACAACATGGTCACCGCTCCGGTTATTTTCTCCGTCGAGCCCCGATTGATTTGACGGTGTGCCGGTGTGTTCCCGGCCGACGTTGCTGCCTGTCACGCGCGCTTGGCAGGTAGGGACGCGCCGCTGGCGCGTCCGGGCGAGCCTGCGACGTTATTCTCGCCGCCTGGGCAAATTTCGCGCCAAGCCCCCGGCAACTGGTAGGGCGAAGCTTTGCTGAGCCCTGATCCATTTGCCGGTGCCAGTATGTTCCTAACCGGCATTGCCTGTCACGCGCGCTTGGCAGGTAGGGACGCGCCGCTGGCGCGTCCGGGCGGGCCTACGACGTTATTCTCGCCGCCTGGGCAAACTTCGCGCCCAGCCCCGGCAGGGCGAGGTTTTTATCCATCCGCAAGAAAACTTCCCGCTGGACATTTTTCCCGAGAGGTTGTAACTTTGTTTACATAAAGGGAGGGGCGATTTCCCGCACCCCGCCAAAAGCAAAACCTCAACCCAAAGCTTTCATGATCTCTCGAACTGGCAAAATCGCCCGGCTGCCCCGGGCCATCCGTGACCAACTCAACCAAAGCCTCGATGACGGCGAGCAAGGACCAGAGCTGCTGGCCTGGCTCAACGGGCTTCCCGAGGTGCGTGAGGTCTTGGTCCGCGACTTCGAGGGCAAGGAAATCAACGCCCAAAACCTCAGTTCCTGGCGGCAGGGTGGTTTTCAAGACTGGCTTACCCAAGGCCAGGTCCTGGAACTGGCCCAGCGCCTGGACGAGGAGACTTCCGAAATCCGTCGTGAGGAGATAAGGAGCCACCATCCACTTACCCAACGTCTTCTGACCTGGTTGACCGCCCGTTATCTGTTGGCCTCCCGCCGACTGGACCAACTGGACGAAGCCGAGTCCTGGAAACGGTTGCGCGGGTTATGCGCTGACCTGGGCAGGTTGCGGCGGATGGAAGAGGAGGACCGCCAGCGGCGCAAGGAGGAGGAGGGCAAGGACGCCTTGGTGCGCGCGGAGATGGCCAATTTGTTCTTCGAGATGAAAGCCAAGGACCGCGAGGCCCGACAGGCCAAGGAAGCGGCAACCAAAGCGGGTGCCAGCACCTCGCCGAAGTCTGCCGAAGCGCCTGTCACATCGGTACCCGCAAAAGAAACGCCATCGTCGCCAAACCAACCGGTTCAAGGCCAATCAAGGTGCGCCGCCGTTCCTCCCATTCCGCCAGCGCCCGTCACGGAAGCCATGCTTGGGACTGCCCCCGCCTCCCCTTCAAGCCGGTCGGAATCCATCCCGACCCCCTCGGAAAACCCCGCAATTCCGGCCCATTCAAGGTAGTTCAAGCCTTGGATGGATCATCGCTGAAAGTCGCTTGAGATTAAACTGCTCCGGATTCCATCAAAACAGCCAGTAACCTCAACCGTATTTGCTCGAAACGCTTCGCCGGGCGCGCTAGCATTTGGTCAAATCACGCGCGCCATGCATCGCCTTTTTCAGAAACGCGGCTCTCTGCTGACCCGCCGGCATTTCCTCTGGGAGACAGGCGCTGGATTCAGCGGCCTCGCGCTGGCCTGGCTGTTTAATCAGGAGGCTCGTGCCGTCACGCCCGCGTTGCCGGACTCGCCGTACGCGCCGAAACCAACCCATTTTCCCGCGCGCGCCAAACGCGTCATTCACATCTGCGCCTGCGGTGGCGTCAGCCATGTGGACACGTTTGACTACAAACCCGAATTGGCGAAACACCAAGGCGAGGAGCTGACCAACAAGGGCAAGATCGACACGTTTTTCGGCCGGCCCGGACGGTTGCAGGCAAGTCCGTTCGCGTTTGCGCAGCACGGCCAGTCTGGCAAGTGGGTCAGCGATCTCTTGCCACATATCGCCGGTTGCGTGGATGACCTCACGTTCATCCATTCAATGTCTTCGAAAAGCTCGAACCACACCCCAGCCACGTTCTTCATGAACACCGGGTTCACGATGAACGGCTTCCCGTGCCTCGGGTCGTGGCTCTCGTACGGCCTTGGCTCGGAAAATCAAAACCTGCCCGCGTTTGTCGTGCTGCCGGACCCGCGTCAACTTCCGGCGGGAGGCGCGATCAATTGGACCTCCGGCTTCCTCCCCGCCGTCCACCAAGGCGTCGCTCTGCGCACCACCGGCGAGGCGATTCATGATCTCAACACGCCCGCGGACATCTCTCCCGGCCGCCGCGCGGCCGAGATGAAATTGCTGGCGCGCATGAACCAGGATTTTCTCGCGGCGAATCCCGACGATTCCACGCTTGCGGCGCGCATCCGCTCGTACGAGTTGGCCGCGCGCATGCAATTGAGCGTTCCCGAAGTCGTCGATTTGGCAGGCGAATCGGACGCCACCAAAAAGCTCTACGGCCTCGACCAAACGCCAACCGCCGGGTTCGGCCGTAATTGCCTGCTGGCGCGACGCCTCGTGGAAAAAGGCGTCCGTTTCGTGCAACTTTTCCACGGTGGCGCTTTCGGTTCCCCGCGCATCAATTGGGACGGCCATGAAAACCTTGCCGAAAATCACCGCAACCAGGCGATCAGCCTCGATCAACCGGTCGCCGCGTTGATTCAAGACCTCAAGGCGCGCGGCATGTTGTCGGACACGCTGGTGCTTTGGACGACTGAATTCGGCCGCACACCGGTGACCGAGGGCGTCGGTGGCAAAGGGCGGGATCACCATCCTCACGGGTTCACCATCTGGATGGCCGGCGCGGGTCTCAAGCCCGGTTTTAGCTACGGCGCGACGGACGAGGTGGGCTACTTCGCCAGCGAGAACAAGGTCCAGGTTTACGATTTCCACGCCACCGTCCTTCATCTCCTTGGCCTGAATCACGAGAAGCTCACCTATTACCACAACGGCATCC
>CAZMLP010000577.1:0-8025 GCA_964566745.1 uncultured Verrucomicrobiota bacterium
GCTAAAGAACCCCGGCTTCACCGCCGTGGCCGTGCTCACGCTGGCGCTGGGGATTGGCGCGAACACCACTGTTTTCTGCTGGATTCAAAATGTCCTGCTGCGGCCGCTCCCGGGCGTCGCGCAAGCGGACCGCATGATCGTGCTGCTCGCGCGCACCCGCGCCGCCCAGCACGACGGCATGTCGCTCCCGGACGTGCGTGATTATGCCGGGCTAAAAGACATCTTCGCGGGCGTGATCGGGTCGCAGTTCACGCCCGCCAGCGTGACGGTGGACGGCCGGACCGAATGGACGTACGGTCAAATTGTCACCGCGAATTATTTCGACGTGCTCGGAGTGATGCCGTTGCTCGGGCGCGGGTTCCTGCCAGACGAGGACCTTAAGCCGGGAGGCAATCCCGTCCTGGTCATCAGCGAGGGATATTGGCGGCGCAAGTTCGGGGCGGACCTGTCTGTCATCGGCAAAACCATCGCGATCAACCAAAAGCCATTCACCATCGTGGGCGTTGCTCCGGGCGCGTTCAAGGGTACTATGAGCGGGCTGGGCTTTGAATTTTGGGCGCCGGTGAGCATGCACCGCGAGGTGGCCAACTTCGGCTCGCTCACCGCAAGGAACGATCATTGGCTGCACACCCAGGCCCGTTTGCAACCAGGCGTCCGCATCGAGCAGGCCCAAGGAGCGGTGGATCGGCTCGCCCAGGCTCTGCAAACCACCTATCCCGCTGAAAACCATGAGGTGACGATCGCCCTGCGCACGCTCTGGAATGCCCCCTACGGGGGGCAATCGGTCTTCCGGCCGTTGTTGGAGGTTTTGGCGGCGGTCAGCATCTGCGTGCTGCTCATCGTTGCCGCCAACGTCGCAAATCTTCTTTTGGCGCGCGCGACGGGCCGGGAAAAGGAGATCGCCATTCGTCTCGCGGTTGGTGCCAGCCGGGCGCGACTGCTCCGTCAATTGCTCACGGAAAGCGTCCTGCTCGCGCTGTTGGGCGGCGGACTCGGCGCGCTGCTGGCCACAGTGGGCTCAAAATTCATTCTCACCCTGATGCCGAGCACGCCGTTGCCGCTCGCCTATGCATTCGAACTCGACCGCCAGACGCTTGGCTTCACCATCCTCCTGGCCGTGGGAACGGGCGTCTTCTTCGGCCTGGCGCCCGCATGGCAGGCCGGTCGCGCGAATCTCATCGATTCGTTGCGTCAGGCGGGGCGGGTCTCGGTTGCCAACAGTCGTCACGGACTGCGCAACACTCTCGTTTGCGCGGAGATTGCCATCGCGCTGATGCTGCTGGTCTGCGCCGGGCTTTGCGTGCGCGGCTTTCAGCAATCGCAGCGCATTGATCCCGGCCTTGATCCTCATAACGTCCTTCTCGCCGGCACCCGCCTGGGCGCGCATGGTTACACGGAGCAAACCGCGAAGATTTTCTACCGTCGCGTGCAGGAAGAATTGCGCGCGACGCCCGGCGTGACCGCCGCGGCGCTGGCCAGTTGGCTGCCGCTCGGCTTTGAGGGAGATGGCTCCTCGGAAGCCGTGCCCGAGGGTTACCAGCCCGTTCTCAACGAGAACCTCAGCGTGAACGACGCGACGGTCTCGCCCGGATATTTTGAAACCATGCATATCCCCGTGCTTGACGGCCGGGACTTCACCGAGCAGGACGACGAGAAAATGCCGGCCGCCCTGATCATCAATGAAGCCATGGCGAAACGCTTTTGGCCCGGCCAAAGCCCGGTGGGCCGGAAAATTCGCGCGTTCGCGAAAACCTACACCATCATCGGCGTCGTTAAATCGGGCAAGTATCGCAGCCTGTCGGAACCGGCTCTGCCCTTCATGTACCGAACTTACAAACAAGGCGTGCCCGATTTAAACATCACCATCTTAGCGAGCTCCGCTGGCGATCCAACCGGAAAGAAATCGGCTGTCCGGCGCGTGGTGCATCAACTCGATACAGCCGTGGAGATTTGGGCAACGCAGCCGATGGAAAGAAATGTGAAGGCGGCTTACGTGTCGCAACGGGTCGCCGCCACGCTCTTGCTTCTACTTGGCGGACTAGCGCTGCTGCTCGCGGGGATGGGACTCTATGCCGTTCTCGCGTATGTCGTGGGCCAGCGGACGCAGGAGATCGGCATCCGCATGGCGCTCGGCGCGCAAGCCACGGACGTCCTCGGCATGGTGTTGAACCAAGGCATGCGGCTCGTCGGCATTGGCGTGGCGGCCGGTTTGGCCGGCTCGCTGGCGTTGGGCCGGCTGCTCGCCGGTTTTCTGTACGGCGTGAGTCCGTTCGATCCACTCGTTTACCTTTCCGTCGCCGCGATTCTCGCCGCCGTGGCGCTGGCGGCATGCCTGATCCCCGCGAGTCGCGCGGCGCGGGTGGATCCAATGGTGGCACTCCGAAACGACTGATGTGTCAAAAGGAAAACAACGAATGACGAAATCCGTATGACAAAAGTATATCCAAACGCGAAACCGGGCGGCGCGCGCCACGCATGCCATCGGGGCATTGGGTCATTGGCAATTCTCGTCATTCGGATTTCCTGATTCGCGCCTGGCAATTGGCGTTTCACGTTCCCCTCCCCGCTGCCATGAATGACCTGCGATTCGCCCTCCGTCAGCTCTTTCGCAGTCCCGGTTTCACCCTTGTTGCGATTGTCACCCTCGCGCTAGGCATCGGTGCAAACACCGCCATTTTCGGTCTCGTCAACGCCGTGTTGCTGCGTCCCCTGCCCTACGCGGAGCCGGAGCGGTTGGTCACTATTTGCGAGAGCAATTTGCGCCAGGGGTGGGACCAATATGTCACTTCGCTCGGCGCCTTCCACGATTGGCGCGGGCAAAGCACGGCCTTCGCGGACATGGGCATCATCGCCCTCAGTGGCGGACTCCTGAAAATTGGGGAAAATATCGAGCACATCGAGCGCGGCTGGGCCTCGGCAAGCTACTTTTCAACGCTCGGCATCAAGCCGCTCCTGGGCCGGACATTTTTGCCCGAGGAGGACAAGCGTGAAAACGCCGAAGTGGTGATTCTCAGCGAGGGCCTTTGGCGGCGCCGCTTTGGGAGTGATCGCGACATCATCGGCAAGGCAGTGCAGCTGGGCGATCGCACCTGCACCGTGGTGGGAGTGATGCCGGCCAGTTTCAAGTCTTTCAACGCGCCGCTGGTCAACGGATGGGAAAGTGGCAAGGCAGTCGATCTTTGGTGGCCCCCGCACACTTGGCCGGAAAAATTCAAATGGCGCGCGATGCGGGAGTATCTGACGGTGGGCCGGTTGAAGCCTGGAATCACGCCCGCGCAGGCACAACAGGAGATGAGCGCCATTGCGGCACGAATGGCCAGGGACTTCCCCGCCTCCAACCAAGGCTGGGGCGTGACTGTCAAACCGCTGCACGAGCAAATCACTGGAAGCGCGCGCCTGGCGCTGCTGGTGCTCTTGGGCGCGGCCGGCCTGGTCCTGCTTGTCGCCTGCGCCAACGTCGCCAACCTGCAGCTCGCCCGGGCCGCGGGACGGCGGAAAGAATTCGCCGTGCGCGCCGCGCTCGGGGCCGGGCGTGCCCGGGTCGCGCGCCAATTGCTCGCTGAAAGCCTCTTTCTCGCCTTGCCCGGGGCAGCCGCCGGTCTCTTGCTCGCGTGGTGGGGCGTCCGCGCGTTGGTTCTCATCAACCCGGCCAATTTGCCCCGCCTTGATGAGGTCAATTTGGACGCCCGCGTGCTCGGCTTCACCCTGATCGTGACCTTGCTGACGGCGCTCCTGTTCGGCCTCTTCCCCGCCTTGCACGGGGGCCGACTCGACCTGAACACCGCTCTTCGCGCGAGCGAGCGCGGTTCCAGCGACGGCCCCGGCGGCAACCGGTTGCGCGGCGCGTTGGTGATTGCCGAGGTGGCTTTTGCGTTGGCGTTGCTGGCCGGAACGGGCCTGCTCGGCCGGAGTTTTCTTCAATTGCTGCGCGTCAATCCCGGGTTCGATCCCCTGCGAGTTTTCGTCGCCGATGTCTCGCTGTACGGGAGGAATTACACCAACGGCGCGGCGATGATTGACGCGGTGACGCGCCTCGCCAACCAATTGAACTCGCTGCCCGGCGTGGAATCCGCCGCGACAATTAACGGTGTGCCGTTTGGCAATCAAGCCGGCTTGGATATCGCCGTCGATATCCAGGATACACCCGTTGCAAACGCCGCGGACAAGCGAGTCGCCGGACTCCGGCAGGCCAGCCCGCGCTATTTCGAGACCATGCGCGCGCCCCTGCTGCGAGGCCGTGCCTTCACCGCGCAAGACAACGCTAGCGCTCAGCCCGTGGCAATTATCAACGAGACCTTCGCGCGCCGTTACTTTCCTAAAACCGATCCCCTGGGGCAGCGTTTACTCAGCCCCGATTTTGGAAATGACGCGTGCGAGATCGTGGGAGTGACTCGGGACCTGAAACAGACTGGTCTCGACACCCCGCCCGCGCCCGAAGTTTATCGCCCTCACTTTCAAAGCGCCTTCAGCGAGTTGTCGGTTGTCATTCGCTCCACGCGCCCGGCAAGCGAGGTGTTCGGCCTCTTGCGCCAGGAACTGCGGAAGGCGGATCCCAACCTCGCACCCTATGCGGAGCGGACGCTCACGGATGCCGTCGATGCCTCGCTGGCTCCGCGCCGTTACGCAATGCAGTTAGTCGGAGTATTCGCCGTGACCGCCTTGGTCCTTGCGCTGGCCGGGGTGTACGGGGTGATCTCCTGCCTGGCCAGTCAGCGCCTGCGCGAGCTTGGCATTCGCGCGGCGCTTGGGGCGCTGCCCGGCGATTTGCGCGCGCTGGTCTTGCGCCAGGGCCTCGCGCTCATTATTCCGGGAATAGTGGCTGGATTGCTCGCGTCCCTCGTCTTGACCCGCTTCTTGAGGAGCTTGTTGTTCAATGTCGCGGCGAACGACACGTTGACCTTGGGCGTGGCGAGCCTCGTCTCGCTCGCAGTGGCCTTGCTGGCCTGCTGGTTGCCGGCCCGACGGGCAGCCAAGGTGGACCCTATTGCCGTGCTGCGAAACGATTAACTTCATCGACAAACCGCTCATTCGGCCTGTCTTTGAGATTTTTCTGCGCTTGAAAAAGTTGGGCATGACAGCCAATTCAAAATCGGGTATTTCATGAGAAGACGAAAAATGCCTCTCCTCAATTTTATGAAACTCGCCTCCCTTCTCCTCATCGCCTCGACCGTGTGTGGTCTCGCCGCCACCGAGGAGAACCTGAGCAGAAAGTTTCCCGCCCAGGCCGGCGGGAAACTGGACGTGGACGTGGATTTCGGCGCGATCGAGGTGACCACAAATAATACCAGCGAGGTCACCGTCGAAATTCACCGCAAAGTCGGCCGCAAATCCCAGGCGGACGAGGAGGCGTATCTGAAGGCTCATCCGGTGGTCTTTACGCAGGAAGGCAACTTGGTAAGCATCAAAGTGGAGCGGAAAAAGATCTGGAACTGGAGCGGCGCGCAGCGCAACGAGGGGAAATATGTGATCACCGTTCCCTCCAAGTACAGCGCGCAACTGGCCACCTCGGGCGGCGCCGTGATGGTGACTGGCCTCACCGGGGAGACCACCGCCAATACCAGCGGCGGCAGTTTGAAATTCACGCGCCTCACTGGACCTCTGGATAGCCACACTTCCGGCGGCAGCATTCAAGTGACGGACTGCGACGGCAAATTGCGCGTTGGCACAAGCGGCGGGGGCATCGATGTCCGAGGCGGCTCTGGCACGCTGGACGGCAGCACCTCGGGCGGCTCGGTGTCGGTCAAAGATTTTCGCGGCCTCGCGCATGTGGAAACCAGCGGCGGAGGAATCAATATTGAAAACGTGGCCGGCAAGGTCGAGGGCTCGACCTCAGGCGGTTCCATTTCGGCAATTCTCCCCTCGGTTGCTGAGGGAGTGCGGTTGGAGACCTCCGGTGGCGGCGTGCGCGTTAAGGTTCCGGCCAACGCGGCATTCGATCTGGATGCCGCCACTTCCGGGGGTGTTGTGACCAGTGACATCGATGTGGCCCACACCGGCAAACGCGAGCGCACCTCGCTCAAGGGGACGGTGAACGGCGGCGGCAAAACCATTCTGCTACGGACCAGCGGTGGCAATATTCACATCGAGAAGCTGTAGGACACTAAAACTCGCTGCTTTTTGTCGTCCCACCCGACACGGTCACTTCTTGAACATCTTCGCCACGATAAAAATCAAGACCGCGCCGCCGAGGCCCCCACCGAGCAACAAATAGATCAACGAGTAGCCGATGGCTCCAACCATTGGGATATAAGTAGCAATCATGCGATCCAAGTAGCTATCGGGATGCCAGTGATTGCCTCCCCTTTTCTCGCGTCAATTCGGCATTAACCCGAGATCGGCCACAATAATTTGCGTTTTAAGCGACGCAAGCCCGTGCAAAACGCACAATTTAAAACCACCAAGAAGGGAATGGTGAGCCTGTTCGAAAACTGCCGCTGGAATTACCCCTATGTTGTTTGGTGGAGCCGACAGGGTTCGAACCTGCGACCTTCTCATTGCGAACGAGACGCTCTACCAACTGAGCTACGACCCCGCACCAAGACGCGCAAACAGTTGCGTCGAACCGCCCGCTTGTCAAGCGCGGGAGAAGTTGCCGGGCATCGACTTTTTGAACCCGCTTGGGGATTGGATCGTTTCTGATTACGCCTTGACGCCTCACCACCCCGGCAGGACGCTGGTTGGCGATGTCCCATATTGCTTTGACAGGTGAACCGGCTCACCCCCCCGGGACCCTCAATCAATCGAGCAGATCGGTCGCGCTGGAAGACGGGCTTCGGCATGTCATTCATCAGTCCGCCACTTTGCATGACCGCCTGTCTGGCCGTTACGTGCCAGACGATGTGACCTCCGAACTCGCCGCCGAAATCGACGAACGGCTTGATCGTTGGCAGTCGGCGCTGGGCGGTGGAAGCCCTGGGGTGCTTGACCGGCGCCTGGCATGGGACGGCCATGACCGGCGCTCGATTCGGCCGTTGCTCGGACGCGTCAAACTGGCGAGGGGCGAGCCAGCCCCGGCGTGGGCGGAGATACTGCGGCGTTGCATGAACCGAGCGGCGAGTTTCGCGGAAAGTTCGCGCGAGGAGTTTTCTTTCGTCGATGGAAACGCGCCGATGCCGTTTGAGGAGGTTTATTTGCCTTTCGTCGCCGCGAGCCAAGAACTGCTGGAGACAAGGGCTGGCGCGAGCCTCGCGCATTTTTCCGCCGGCGCGAGAAGGAACATGCAACTTGGCCTGCTCGCGCGACTGACCTCCATTTCCAGCGCCGCGCTGGACTTGGAATACGCGATCTTCCGTGAGGAGCGGGCCTCTTTGTGGCGCCTGGAGGCCGCGGTTTTGGGACGCTCGCCGAGCCGGCAGATTTACGAGAAATTCGTTCAGGCACTGCTGCGCGACGGGCTGCTGGATTTTTATCAGAAGTACCCGGTCCTGGGCCGTCTGGCCGGCACGGCAATCCAATTGTGGCTGGACGCGCTGGTCGAAATGATTGCGCGATTTAACAAGGATTTGCCCCAAATTGAGGGCGTTTTCCACGGCGGCGCCCCGGCTGGAGCAATCGAACATCTGCAACTGTGGCTGTCGGACCGGCATCACGGCGGCCGGACCGTCATGCGGGCGACCTTCACCTCCGGTTTGCAAATCATCTACAAGCCAAAATGCATCCGTTTGGAGCGGGAATTTTCAAACTTGCTGGGATGGTTGTCGAAGGAGGATCTGGATCTGCCGTTCGCGCCGCTGAAGGTGCTAAGCATGGAGGGCTACGGGTGGGTGGAATGCGCCCGTCACCGGCCTTGCCAAAACGAGGCGGAAGCCCGGCGATATTATTTGCGCGCCGGCATGCTCCTTTGCCTGGCTCACGCGATGGAGGCGACGGATTGCCATCATGAGAACCTGCTGGCGGATGGTGAGTTCCCTCAATGGGTCGATTTGGAAACGCTAATGCAATGTCCCACCCGTCCCCAGGACGGGAGCGAAAAGCCGAGCGCGCCGACTCTGGCCAATGCCCTTCTCGCGAAATCCGTGTTGAAGA
>CAZMLP010000578.1:0-5767 GCA_964566745.1 uncultured Verrucomicrobiota bacterium
TGCCGGAACGCGACGCGAGGCTCGTAAGTGCGCTTTTCGTTTGGCCGGCAGAAGCGCCCGGAGTGGGTCAGTTGAAAGCCGATCACCAGATCGCTGGTTTCGCTGTGCCGCTCCTGATGGGCTTTGACGAGGATCTCGCGTAACTCGGCCAAGCCGGCTTGATTGGCCTCATTGATGAGCAGTTGCCGCGGGTTCGCGCGGCCGTCCGGCCGCACTGCCATCGCCTCGCCACCAAAGATCAGCTTGGCCCCGCTCTCCCCGAACCGTTGCCAGCGCCGTCGCATGTCGTCCGTCACGCCGCCGTCCGTCGTGCCGTCCCAGCCCTCCATTGGTTGCACCGCCCAGCGGTTTCCAGGCGTCTTGCCGTTGATGGAAAAATTGGAAACCGGTTGCCGCAACGGGGAGGCCGTGCCGGTTATGACAGCGTCGTCACACGGCAACACGACGCCGAGGGCTTCGACACGCGAGCGGAAATCAGCGGCAGTTTTTAGCGACGGAATGCGGGTGATTTTGAAAGTGTCAGCCATGTGAAAAGCAGGGGAATTGTCACCGGAGGCCAAGGACGGGTCAAGCCGTCCGGCGCGGACTTGATTATTGTCACCTTTGCGAGCTATACTAGGGCACCCGATGAACAAACCACGCCTGCTCATCATCGAAGACGACGATCTGCAATATGAGATTTACGAGGAGGCGCTGGCCAATTATGAGCTGGTCCGCGCGACCTCCGCGCAACAAGCCCTCTCCCTCGCGGCAAAGCAGCCGCCCCATCTGATCCTGCTGGACCACATCCTGGACCGCGGGGAGCTGGGGCTGGAATATTTGGGCGAGTTCAAGGAATTGCTGCCGCACGTGCCGATCATTGTGGTGTCGGGCGCGCTGGAGGTTCATGAGCAAATGAAGGCACTGCAAGGCCCGCGCCGCGCCCACTATTGCCTGATGAAGCCGGTGGACATTGGCGATCTGGAGCGCACCGTCGAGACGGCTTTGCGGGAATGCGGCGAGGCCGAGGTGGTCCGGCAATTCGAGTCACTGGAGCGTTCGCGACGGGTGGACATCGAGTCGCTCCTGAGCCGCTCGACGGATCGGCTGAGCCGGCAGACGCAAATCCGTCAAATGGTCGCCAAGTCCACCAGCCGGCCGAATATTTCCGCGTTGGCGCGGCAGTTCAAAGTGGCCCGGCGCACCATCATTCGCGATCTTCAAGAATTGATCCGGCGCGGCGAGGTGCCGGCGGACATTTATCCGAAATGGGAGATGGAGGCGCCTGACGGTGACGCGGAAACCGCGCACTGATTTGCTTTACTCGTGGCGCAATGCCTCGATGGGATTCAACTTCGCCGCGCGCGAGGCGGGATAGAGGCCGAAGACAATCCCCACCGCCGCCGAGATTCCAAACGAGATCAAGACGGACCAGACCGTCACCACCGTCTTCATATTGGTGAGGTGGGAAACGATCACGGGCAGAATTAATCCCAGGACCACCCCCACCAAGCCACCGCCGACGGAGAGCACCGTGGTCTCCACCAGAAATTGGGTCACGATATCCTTGCGCCGCGCCCCGAGCGCGCGCCGCACGCCGATTTCCCGGGTGCGCTCCGTCACAGTGGCCAGCATGATGTTCATGATGCCAATACCACCCACCAGCAACGAGATGGCCGCGATGCTGCCCAGCACCACATTGAACATGCGCTTGGTTTTTTCCGCCTGCTGCAACAATTGCAACGGAACGATCAACTCGTAGTCCTTGCGCGGATGAAAGCGTTGCAAAATGGTCCGAATCTGAAGGTCCGCCGTCTCCACCGCGTCGGTGTTTTCCAGTTCCACGATCAATTGGTGCAACTGCACTTTCTCCGCCTCGAAGCTGCCCGCCGAGCGGCGAATCAGAATCTCGCCGAACCGGCTCTTCGAGGTGGAGAGCGGGATATACATATTATTGTTGAGCGCCTGGCCGTCCTTCGGCCCGCCAGAGGACGGCCGGTGTTGCTCCGAACCGCGCTCGCGCGCCAGGCCCACCACCTTGTAATAATCCGAGCCGACACGAACCTCCTCCTCCAATGGGTCCTGGTATGGGAACAACTGCTCGGCCAGCTCGACCGTGATCACGCAGACGTTGTTCATGTAGGTCTCGTCTGTCTCGCTCAGGAAACGGCCGCGAATGATCTCCAACCCGGTGATGTCCGCGTACACGGGATGGGTGCCGATGACCTGGCCGGGAATGTCGCTTTGATTGAAGCGAATATTGTCCCGCGCGATGCGCATGGGCAGGACCCGCCGCGCGCCCGGCACGGTGTCCTGGATGCTCGCGGCGTCGCGGTAAGTGAGGCCGTATTCGACCGCGAAACTCCGTCCGGTGCCGGAGCTTTTGGCGTCATCCGGCAGCTTCACGCTGCGGATGATGATATTGTTGCTGCCGAGTTTTTTGATCGCCTGTTGCGCCTCGAAGGAGGCCCCCTCGCCAATGGCCAGCATTGCGATCACCGAGCAGACGCCGAAGATGATGCCAAGCATCGTCAGGGCGGACCGCATTTTGTGAAGCAGGAGGCTTTTCACGCCCAATTGCACCGTGCGCAGCAAGTGCAGACTGATGAAGTGCGATGACGGGCCGCGAGTCATGAATGGGCAGCGGAGACCGCTTTGTGTTGGGGCCGCGCGCGTTTTTCCTCGCGATCGATCAATCCGTCCTTCATGTGCAAAACGCGATGCGCACGCTCGGCCACCTCGCCGCCGTGCGTGACCAGCACAATCGTTTTCCCGCCGGCGTTCAACTCGTCGAACAGGTCGAGGATTTCGAGGCCGGTTTGGGAGTCGAGATTGCCGGTCGGCTCGTCCGCAAGGATCATCAGCGGATCGTTCACCAGCGAGCGGGCGATGGCCACACGCTGTTGCTGGCCGCCGGAGAGTTGCTTGGGACGGTGGTTGAAACGGTGGGCCAGCCCGACCATCGTCGCGAGCCGCTCGCAATGATCCCGGCACTCGCTCAGATCCTTGCCCTGATAAAACAACGGAACATGAATGTTCTCAATGACGGTGAGTTGCGGGATTAAATTGTAGGATTGAAAGACGAATCCAAGTTTTTTGCCGCGCGCGAGCGAAAGGTCGTCGTCCGGCATCGTGGCGACATTTTCGCCGCCGAGGAAATAATCGCCGGCGGTCGGTTGGTCGAGACAGCCGAGGATGTTCAGCAGCGTCGATTTGCCCGAGCCGGAGGGGCCCATGATGGCCACGTAAGAGCCGGCTTCGATGTCGAGGTCAATTCCCTTTAGAATACGGGCGGGGATGTCGCCCATCATGAAAGTTTTCTCGAGTCCGCGAATCCGGATAATCGGCTCGGAGGCCATGCGGTCACTTGATCACAGCCGTCGGCGCGTTGGTGTAACCCGCCACGAGGACAGGTTTTTTGCCCGCGTCGCTGACGCTCATGGGCAATGGCTCGACCCTCGGTTTGCCGGGGGCGTCGCTTTTGCTCTCTTGTTTGACCGGGACTTTTGCCGGGGGGCGCTTGCCGTTTTTCCGGCCCAGCACCTTGTTGGTCATTTGGGTGTTTGCGTCGGCAACGGAGCCGGTGATGTCGATATTGTCGCTTTCCGTCAAGGCGGAGAGCTGTACCAAGTCGCCCACTTTAAGGCCGGATTTAATTTCTATGAGCTTGTCATTGAATAACCCTGGCTCGACCGGCACCGGCTTGGCTTTGGAACCGTTTTGCACCAGGCAGACCTGCTGGCCCTTGATGGTGGTGACCGCTTGAATGGGCACCGTCAGGACGTCGTGCAGATTTGTGATGATAATCTCGGCGCGCGCGGAAATGCCGGGCTTCAAGTCGGGCAACTCGTCGTCCACTTGCACCTCGGTGACATAGACCTTGAGGTTTGGGTTGTAGTAACGGCTGGTGGAATCGGGCAGGACCGCGACTTTCCGGACGGTCCCGTGAAATTGCTGGTCCGGTATCGAGTCAATGGTCACCCACGCGTTGAGGCCCGGTTTGATTTTCTGAACGTGCGACTCGTGGACGCGCACCTCGACCATCATCTTGGACATGTCGGGCAGCTTGATGATATCCTGCTTTTGCCGGACGGTCGCCCCCTCCTCGATCAGGGCCCCGCTGCCCGGCATGGAACTGGAGGCATAGACCACCAGGCCATCCTGTGGCGCGCGAATCTTGGCCAGTTCCAACTGGGCCTTCAGGTCATTGAGCCGCTTCTCTTGCAAATCGAGAGTGTTCTTTTGAGACTTGAGGCTGGCCTCGTATTGGGCGATCTGGGCACCTGAGCGCATGCGGACCCGCTCCAGTTCCTTGGCCTGCTGCTCCACCGCCGCCTCCAAAGCCCGCAGCCGCTTGGGGTAATCATATTTGGTCAGAAGGCGCAACTCCTCCTGCGCCTGCGCCAATTGGATGTCGTTCCGCTTGACGGTCAGCTTGTCGGCCTCCAAGTCGGATTTGGTGGCGTAGCCCTTGGCGAACAATTTCTCGGTCCAGTCGCAATGGTTTTTGGCCCGCTCCAATTCCTCCGCCGCAATGGTGATTTTGGCATCCGTGTTCTTGCGGGCCTGCGGCCAATCGCCCTCTTTATATTTCTCCAAATCGGACTTGGCGAACTCGACCTGCAACTCCGAGGCCTTGATGTTGCTTTCGATGACGCTCTTTTGAATCGAGAGATTCTCCTTGGCTTGGACGTAAGCAAACTCGGTGTTTTGATAGGTGACTTCTTGCGCGTTAATGCGGTCCCGGAGATCGGCAGAATCCAGCTCCACCAAAAGGTCGCCTTTGTGCACAGTGGTTCCCTCGGGGGTGATGCTGATGATTCGTCCCACCCCCTCCATCTCGGCCCGCACCATGACTTCGTTAACGGCCTTCAGCGTGCCGCCCTCGATGATGGAGACCAGGAAGTCGCCCCGCTTCACCGGATGATAAACCGCCAGCGTCGGCTCGACCGGGCGCAAAATATAAATCAATAGCGCCAGAGCCGCGATCGCGCCAGCGCCGGCGCCCGCCGTCCGGCGGGGATACTTGCGCGCCCAGACGAGCGCTTGTTTCTGCCAATCTTTCCAATTCAACTTCATTTGCCAAACAGCTCGTCCGGCGGAATGATTTTTTCCGCCGGAGCGTTGTTTTCCGTGGGCGCCGCCGACTGCCCTTCCAGCGGCTGCTGATGAGTCCAAAAATGGTCTTCGCCAGTGTCCAGTCCGCCAATATCGATCAAAAATCCCAATCGCGCCAGATGATAATCGACCAAAGTTTGGGTCAGCGCGTTGCGCGCCTGCACCTGGGCTGTCTGCGCCTCGAGCAGATCGCGAATCTGCACTTGCCCCGCCTGCAGCAAAAGGTTCGCGCCTTCAACCCGGCGGTTGGCCAATTCCACCGCTTTTCGCTGAATCTCGTAGCTTTGGGCTGTGGTGCGCAAGGCACGCAACCCGCGTCGCACGTTGTCCCGGACTTGGTCCAGCGCCAGTGCCAGCGCGCGCAACTCCCGCTCGAACGAAATGATCGAGGAGCGGTAATCGTTCCGCTCGCGCAACCGGTCGATCGGCAGGTTCAACTGCAATCCGGCGCTGGCCTGATAATTCTTGTAATCGAACCGCGTGTAATCCACGGGCGGATTCGAGACGAGCGAGGCATCCGCGACAATCGACACATCGGCTTTCAACCGGTTGGCGGCGACTTTGATTTTCCGCTGAGAATCCTCAAACCGGTCAATCTCGTTCAACAAGTCGAGCCGGTGCTTCACCGCGAAATCATACGCGCCGGTCTCGTTCAATGGGACGAAGATCA
>CAZMLP010000579.1:0-2683 GCA_964566745.1 uncultured Verrucomicrobiota bacterium
CACCGAGATGGTGGACGCCTGCGGGCATGGCCCTCTCGATTTCTTTTTCAACCTCGGCGGCAATCTGCTGCGCAACCTGCCCGACCCCGCCTACGTGCGCGGCGCGCTGGCCAATGTGCCGATGCGCGTGCATCAGGACATCATCCTGAACGACCAGATGTTGATCCCCGCGCGCGAAACCGTGCTGCTGCTCCCCGCCAAGACGCGTTACGAGCAGGATGATGGCGGCATGGAAACCAGCACGGAGCGCCGCGTCATGTTCACGCCCGAGATTCCGCGTCAGGTCGGCGAGGCCAGGGCGGAATGGAAGATTTTGCGCGAGCTGGCCGCCGCCACCTACCCCGAGCGCGCCCACCTGCTGGGCTGCGAGACCGGCTGGAAAATGCGCGAGGAGATCGCCCGCATCATCCCGCTGTACGACGGCGTGCAACATTTGAAGAAGACCGGCGACGCGTTTCAATACGGCGGGCCGCACCTCTTCGAGAACGGCAAGTTCCTCACGCCGGACGGCAAGGCGCACTTCCGCGCCGTGTCGCTCCCCGCCCAAATGGCGCCGGACACCTTGTCCAACGGCCTGGTTAAACCGGCAAAAAACGGCGCACCTGCCTCGTTCATGGTCTCCACGCGACGGGGCAAGCAATTCAATTCGCTGATCTACGCCGAGGTCGATCCCTTGACCGGCGCCCCGCGCGACGCCGTCTTCATGAGCCCGGAGGACGCCGCGGCGCTTCACCTGTCGAACGGCGACCCCGTCCGCCTGCGAAACGATCTCGGCACCCTTGACTGCTCGGTTTTCCTCGCCCCCATCGCGCGCGGCAATCTCCAAGTCCACTGGCCCGAAAGCAACACCATCCTCCGCCGCGGCGCGCTGGACGACCACAGCGGCGTCCCCGACTACAACGCGCAGGTGCTAGTCGAGCGGAGGGAGTGATCAGCCGTACGCTTTGGCTTTTGTAAAGTTATGCGGAAATTGATTCCTGCTACAATTGGAGCGCGCAATCCGCTACTGCTTGTCGTCCTAACGGTGTTGGTTTGTGGAATAGTCTGTCCTTTACGCGTCGTTTCATCTTCCTTCCTGGCGGCGATGTCGCATTTGGTTTTCGATCTGTTGGAGGGCGTCTCGAGTGGGTTGAATGCATGGCGTTTGGACCCGTTAAAGCGGTTCAAGAAAAACTTTGGCCTCCGGTGGTAGGGACCTCGCGCTGCGAGGTCCGCAATTGAATTGGAAAGGCGAGGTTGAACGGACAGTTCAACGCGCCGTGCCTACCTTTGCGTGGCTATAATTCTTCTGGAAATGCCCTAACGAAATCGATCATGCGTCATGGCAAGTGCCCTATTGGGTGCTGATCTTGGTGGCTTCATGCATTTTTGCATTCCTGCAAGTGTGGCTACGAAAAGACCTCGGGCGAAACTTATCGAGTGGCGTGCGCGGACCTGAAACACGGTAGGGACGCGTTCCACCGCGTCCCTGAATTGCTTTGACGTGGTTAATCAACCGAGATGGCGAAGGGGATTCGCAAGTAAAAGTGGACGCCGTGGAACTCGTCCCCACCGCAAGTTTGATTGTTCAGGGTTTTCGGAACGTCCCATCAGCACCGTAGGTGCGTCATCTTTGTAGAACCGTCGCAACCCGAATTCCCCGAGTTCCGTTCAGGAGCGACATCTACCGGCCGGCTCAATGGCCAAACGAATCCGCAACCGCTCCAATTCGCCGGGCATCATGTCTTGAAACAGATTGTTCGGAATTCCGGCCTCACATGTTGGCTGAAAACCGCGGCCTCTTTTGGTGGCGACTCGCCGAGTCGTCCGGGGCCGTGCGATCGCGCGGTTCTGGTCCTCGACGCGACCGCTTCCTGCGGAGAACCCTTCTCCCAACCACAAAATGCCGCTGGACATCGAGCGAAAGAAATTGTAACTTTCCTTTCGGTTCGGCGGGGCAAGCTCCCACTCCGCTGAATAGCCCAAAGGGACCGCCCAACTCAACCAATCCTCACCCCAAGAAATTTTATGCCCGCCCGCGTCGGAAAGATTGCCCGGTTGCCCAAATGGATTCGCGAACAACTGAACGAGCGCATCGACGAGGGCGGCCAAGGCCCGGAATTACTCGACTGGCTCAACGGCCTGCCCGAGGTCAAAGAAATGCTCGCGAAGGACTTCGGCGGCAAAGAGATCAATGGACCCAACCTTACCGCCTGGCGGCAGGGCGGTTACGCCGAGTGGGTGGCTCAAGGCCAGGTGTTGGAACTGGCCCAACGCCTGGCCGAGGAGGCGGCGGAGTTGAAAGAACAGGAGAAGGGGATGGACAAGCCGTTGGGCGAGTTGCTGGTCACGTTGTTGACGGCCAAATATCTGATCGCGGCGCGGCAACCCTTGGAAGGCGAGGCGGGCTGGTTGCGGCTGCGCGAGTTGTGCGCGGATTTGGAACGGCTCCGCCGGATGGAGCATCAAGAGCGCCGCATGCGTATCGCCGAGGCCAAGCTGGAAGGGCCAGCGCGCCAGCGGTGGCAGGACACCACCAACGGGTGCTCGCGTGCCCAAGACGAAGCCCGGGCGGAGTTGCTGAACCTGCTGCGGGCACGGCTTAATCAGCAAACCTCCGCCACCATCCGGACAACCCCGCGGCCACAGAATCAAAGCACTGTGGCCGAGGAGGTTGCGCCGCAAACAATCTCTCCAGTAACAC
>CAZMLP010000580.1:0-2533 GCA_964566745.1 uncultured Verrucomicrobiota bacterium
GGCTCGACTTTGGCAAACGCGGCCTGGACGGCTGGTTGCAACCTTGCATCGTCCGGCCGGTCCTGGGCGGTGACGAGATTCGCGGCGAGTTCCGCCAATTGAGCCCGAAGTGTGTCGGTCTCATGACGCAACTCGTTGGCTGCACGCCATTGCAGCGTAAGGGGGACGGCGGTGATGGCCACGGAAAGGGCCAGGAGTTGTGGTTTGGTGAGGCTCATAAGTTTGACGAGGTAAACGCCGAGGCCGGTGGTGGAGGCGACGGCAGCCTTCGCGAGGACGGTTTCGGAAACGAGGACGGCAAATCCGGCCGGGGCGGCCTGGGCGCCCGCGCGCAGCGCCAGTGCGGCGATGGTGGCGGCCGGCACGCTGTAGCCGCGCCGGCGGAAAATACGGGCGAGAAGGCTCAACGCCTTGGAAACGCGCTTTTGGGCCGCGTCCTCCCCAATCTCCAGGCATTGCCCGACCTGGCGAAGATCCTTGTCCTCGAAATAACGGAGCAAGAGGGCCTGGCGGTCGCGGTCGCGCAATTCGAGCAGGGCGTCGTCCAACACCGGACCAAGGGATTTCAGCAGCGATTCCTCGTCTTTCATGGTGGTGCCCAGTTCGATTGCCGCCGTTTCCCGGCGCTTGCGGCGCAGTTCCTCGCGGTAACGCTCGCGGGCCTTTAGCACGGCGGCTTTGTGGAGCCAGCCGGCGAGGTTTTTCCCGTCCAGAAAGGCGGCTTTGCGCGCCAGGGCGAGGAACACATTTTGAACAATCTCCTCCGCCAACGCCGCATCCCGAATTTGCCGGAGTGTGGCCGCGTAAACCAGGTTCACATGCCGCTCGACCAGCGCCTGGAAGGAGGACTCTTGTCCCCGCTCCACATAGTCTCGCAGCAGCTCCTGGTCGGTCTTGGCATTCACTTCACCAGATAACTTGTCGCTGGCCGCCGAAATCCGAAATCTTTTTCGATTATTTTGGCGGGCGGTGTTGCCGTTGAAACGGCCCATCGACTTTTGAGCGGGTTGTTTCTATCGTCCGGCTGCTCGCATGATGAACCAACGTGACGGCCAAGCCACCCGGATCCTGATCGCGGACGACCAAGCGGATGTCCGGGAGGCGCTGCGTTTGCTTTTCAAAGGGGAAGGATTCCAGATCGAGGTGGCGGCCTCGCCCGCGCGTGTGCTGGAGGCGCTCAAGGAGCACGATTTTTCCCTGTTGCTCATGGATTTGAACTATGCGCGCGACACGACTTCCGGGCAGGAGGGACTCGACTTGCTGGCGCGCATTCAATCGGTGGACGGCTCCCTGCCCGTGGTGGTGATGACCGCGTGGGGCAGTGTGGAACTGGCTGTGGAGGCGATGCGGCGCGGAGCGCGTGACTTCGTCCAAAAGCCGTGGGACAACGAGCGGCTGCTCACCATCGCTCGCACGCAGATTGAACTGGGCCGGGCGTTGCGCCGGGGGCAACGGCTGGAGGCCGAGAACCAATTGCTGCGCGACCAGGCCCGGCCGGACCTGATCGCCGAGTCCCGCTCCATGCGCCCGGTCCTCGAATTAATCCAGCGGGTGGGGCCCTCCGACGCGAATGTGCTGGTGACGGGCGAGAACGGCACCGGCAAAGGAGTGATCGCGCGGGCGCTGCACAGTTTTTCGACGCGCTCGGCCAAGGCGCTGATCACGGTGAACACCGGCGGCTTGTCCGAGGGGGTGTTTGAAAGCGAGTTGTTTGGCCACGTGAAAGGCGCTTTCACCGACGCCAAGACGGATCGCGTGGGTCGTTTCGAGATGGCCGATGGCGGCACGCTTTTTCTAGATGAAATCGCAAACGTCCCGCTTTCGCATCAGCCGAAGTTGTTGCGCGTGCTGGAGACGGGAGAGTTCGAGCGCGTGGGGTCCTCGCGCACCTTGCGGGCGGACGTGCGCATCATCTCCGCGACCAATTCGGATCTCAAGGCGGAGGTCGAGGCGGGAAAGTTCCGCCAGGATTTGCTCTTCCGGCTGAACACGATTGAGATTCACTTGCCGCCGCTGCGCGAGCGGCGGGAGGACATCCCGTTGCTGGCGCGCCACTTTTTGCGCCAGCACACGACGCGCTATCGAAAGAATCTGGAGGGGTTTGAGGACGCCGCCACGCAGGCGCTGCTGCGCCACGGCTGGCCGGGAAACATCCGCGAGTTAAATCACTCCGTTGAGCGCGCGGTGTTGATGGCCGCGGGCACGGTCGTTCGCGCGGGCGATCTTGGCCTGCAGGCTCCCCGGGACGACTCGCGGCGCCTGGAGGACATGAGCCTGGAGGAAGTCGAGGCCCACTTGATCAAACGCACCCTCGTGCGCTTCGACGGCAACGTGAGCAAGGCGGCCGAGGCGCTGGGCTTGAGCCGCAGCGCGTTCTACCGCCGCCTGCAAAAGCACGGCTTATGAGGCAGACTCCAAGGCGAACATGGCGAAGCGCCGGCTGACATTTGACCGCCGCGTCCTGCTGCTCGCCTTGCTGACCGGACTTCCCGGCTCGCTGGTCGCCCTCATCCTGCTGTGGGTTGGCGATTAC
>CAZMLP010000581.1:0-5814 GCA_964566745.1 uncultured Verrucomicrobiota bacterium
CCGCGCCAGCAGTGCGCGCAATACCATCACGCGTCCCTCCTCGGAGAGGCGCGACAACGGTGGCGCGCCAAGTTGCTCCAAAACGAATTCCGCCAGCCGCTCGAACGAGAGAATGCGCAACCGCGTGTAGCCCGCCAATCCTGGTTCGGCAAGGAGTTGCCGCTCCAGTTGAAAGGTCGCCTGTTTGGGCGCGAGCAGCACGATTGGCGGTCCGTCCGCCGAGGCGCGCAGGGCCGCCCGGGCGTCAGCGAGGCAGCGGTGAGTCTTACCGCTGCCGGCAGGGCCAAGTAGGAAGCGCGCGAGCACGAGGGAAATTCCGCCAAAGGCGTCCGGTCGCAAAGAGATTTTTCACGAGCGGCCACTGGCGCCGTGAACCTGTTTCAATGCCGCGAGCAACGCGTCCCAATCCACGCGGCTGGTCTCCCAACCGCCACTGAACCGCAGGGCGCGGCTCGTCTCGGCGGGGCTGCGGCCCATGGCCGCCAGCACATGGGATGACTTCTCGCGCCCGCTGGCGCAGGCTGAGCCTGTGGAGACGGCGACGCCCGCCTTGTCGAGCTTCACCACCCAGCGTTGCTGGCAACCGGCCTCCGGCATAAGCGCCGAAACCGTGTTCCACAGGCGCGCGGCTTTTTCCCCAATGATTTCCGTGCCTGGTAATGCTTTGACCAACCCCATCTCAAACTCCATGCGCTTCGCGATGTGTTCCCGGTCGCCGCCCTTCGCCAGCGCGGCTTCGCGAGCCTCCAAAGCCGCGAGCATCGCCAGCACGCCGGGGACGTTCTCGGTGCCGGAGCGGCGTCCCTCCTCCTGCTCGCCACCCACGATGAACGGCTCGAATCTCCCTCGCGCCGGGCATTTTAGGAATCCCACACCGCGCGGCCCGCCAAACTTGTGCGCGCAACCCGAGACAAAGTCGGCGTCACCCAGGCCGATGGCGGGCAGCTTGCCCATCCATTGAACCGCGTCGCAAAAAAAGGGAACTTCCCGCTCGCGGCAAAGCTCCAACGCCTTATTCATGGACGGCAACACCCCGGTCTCGTTGTTCGCCGCCATGATCGCCACGAGCGCCGGACGTGACTTGCTCAACTCCGCTCGAAACCAGTCCAGTTCCACCACGCCTTCCCGGTCCACCGGAATCAACCGGTGGCGTCCGGCAAAGTAATGCCGGGTTGCCGCGAGCACGCTGGGATGCTCGATGGCCGAGACCCAAACCTCCGCCGCCGGGTCCACTGCGCGGGCGGCATGGTGGAGCACGGCGTTGTTGGATTCCGTCGCGCCGGAGGTCCAGATGATATCCAAGGCGTGGCAGCCGAGAATCGCCGCCAGGCGCTCGCGGGCGTCGCGCAACGCGGCTTCCGCGCGCGCGCCGACGCGGTGCGGGCTGGAGGGATTGCCGACGAACTTTTCGCTCGCCTCCAGCCAGGCTTCGCGCGCGACCGGCAGCAGTGGCGAGGTGGCGTTGTGGTCAAAATAGACCATGGCGGGACCTTGCCAGACCTGTACCAAAAGACAACCGCCGGAAAAACATGAATTCACGGCATCCGATCCCCCTCGGCGCCCGTATCGTTGTTGTATGCCGGTCTTGCTGAGGCTGACAAGTCCTGTTAAGGACCTCCGCGCGGAGCGGGTCGCCCGGTGGCGAGAGACAGCAACCGGCCAATCGGCTTCCGCGTTTGCCGGCCGGGTATGTCCGACGAGTCGCGAGCATCCATCGAAGCCGAGTTGCTTCGCCAGGTGGCGCAAGGTGACCAAACCGCGTTTGGCCAGCTGTACGACCGTCTCGCCGGCGTGTTGTTCACCGTGGTGCACAACATCCTCGGGGACCACAAGCTGGCGGAGGACGTGCTGCAAGACGCTTTTCTGCAAATCTGGGAAAAGGCGTGGCAGTTCGACGGACGGCTGGGTTCGCCCTTGAGTTGGGCGGTCACCCTGGCACGCAACAAAGCGATTGATTACGCCCGCTCCACCCAGCGCCGCCGACGCCTGGTGGACCAATTGATCGAAAACACGGCGGGTGATCCGCTTTTCGGAGTCATTAATGCCGACGAAGCGGCGGGCAATGACGAGGCGGAGTTGATTCGCCGTTTGGTGGGCCAACTGCCAGCGGAGCAGCGGCAGGCCATCGAGCTGGCGTTTTTCGGCGGCCTGACC
This sequence comes from uncultured Verrucomicrobiota bacterium, assembly GCA_964566745.1. Classification (GTDB taxonomy): domain Bacteria; phylum Verrucomicrobiota; class Verrucomicrobiia; order Limisphaerales; family CAZMLP01; genus CAZMLP01. The sequence continues at coordinate 2,155 of CAZMLP010000581.1, forward strand.
CAGAGCGAGATTTCCGAGGCATTGAAAGAGCCGCTGGGCACGGTAAAGGCCCGCATCCGGCGCGGAATGCAAAAGTTGCGCGAGTTTTTGGAAGATTTATAGGCGGGCGGTGAAGCCGGTTGGCACGCCTGCCGATATGTGGTTACAGTTTGGTGTCTGATACATGGCCCAATGTCGGGCGAAGCGTTATGGATCTGGAACGTGTGCGAGAATTGGCGGCTCTAAATGCCGCCGGGGCGATCGACGGCGAGGATGCCCGCGAGTTTGCGCAACTCCTGGCGGATCGCGCCCGGCTCGAGGCCGAGATCTCGGCGTTCAATAACGCGACGGCCCGGGCGGCGGAGGCATTACCCGTCACCGCCACGCCCTCGGCCAGTGTGAAAGAGCGATTGATGCAACGGGTCGGCGCCGCCGCGCCAGGAGGGGACAAAATGGCGGTGTTCAAACGGCTGTTGCCACCTGTCGCAGACGGCTTTTTTAATATTCGCGACACGGGTGACAAAGGCTGGCTGCCGCTCCCGGTGCGGGGCGCTTTTGTTAAGCTGCTTTCCTTCGATGAAGCGCAGGGATACGCGATTGTCCTCGGCAAGCTTGATCCGGGCGCTAGTTATCCGGCTCATAACCATCATTCCGGCGAGGACCTTTTCATGCTCACCGGTGATCTGCACATCGGCGGGGAAAAATTGACGGCGGGGGATTTTCATCACGCGGCGGCCGGCAGCTCGCACGGGATCAACTATTCCGAGCAAGGCTGCACCCTTCTCGCCGTTCTTTCAGGGCGGGACCTCTTGGAGCAACTCGAAGCGGGGAAGGCGTAGCGTTCTGGCCCGCCGGGCCTGTTGTCCCAGCAACCTCGCGGCGCCCCTTGCTCCACCGGCGTTGGGAAAGACATTCCGTGCCCGTTGTCCTCACGCGGTCACAGGCGTTGGGGCGGGTTTCGGTTTACCACGTTGACGCCAATTCCGGTAGCGCACGCGCATGTGCTCGAACATAAGGTAAACCACCGGCGTGGTGTAGAGCGTCAGGATTTGGGACAGGATCAAACCGCCCACCACCGCGACGCCCAACGGCCGGCGCAACTCCGAGCCGGTGCCCATTCCGATGGCCAGCGGCATCGCTCCGAACAGCGCCGCCATGGTGGTCATCATAATCGGCCGAAAGCGGATCACGCAGGCCTGGTAAATTGCCTCCTCGGGGTTCATGCCGTCGCGGCGCTCGGCCTCCAGCGCGAAATCGACCATCATGATGGCGTTTTTCTTGACGATGCCCATCAATAGAATGATGCCGATGAACGAGACGAGGGAGAGGTCCATGTGACAAACCATGAGAGCCAGCAAGGCGCCGACTCCCGCCGAGGGAAGTGTGGACAAAATGGTGAGCGGATGAATCAAGCTTTCGTATAGCATCCCCAGCACCACATACACCGCCCCCAACGCCGCGAGGATCAGAATGGGCAGGTTTACCAATGAGGCGCGGAACACCTGGGCGGTCCCTTGAAAACTTCCCTGCACGTTGGCGGGCATTTTTAATTCCGCCGCGGCTTTCTCGATGATTTCCGTCGCCTGGCCAAGCGCGACCGTGGGCGCGAGATTGAAAGAGAGTGTGATTGCCGGGAACTGGCCTTGATGGTTCACGGAGAGATTCGCGCTCGAAGGCCGGAATTTCGCCACGCTGGCCAGCGGCACTTGTTTGCCCGAGTCGGAGCGCACGTAAATCTTTTGCAAGGCCGAGGGCTCCAGTTGGAAGGAGGGGTCCAACTCCAGAATCACATGATGCTGGTTGTAGCGTTTATAAATGGTCGAGACCTGCCGTTGTCCGAAGGCATCGTAAAGCGTGTTGTCAATCGCGGCCGGGGAAACGCCGAGTCGTGCCGCCGCGTCGCGGTCAATCACCACGCCGGCCTGCAGTCCGCGCGTTTGCTGGTCGCTGGTCACATCGCGTAACTGGGGTGATTTTCGGAGCTTGTCCACCAGCAGGGTGGCCCAGAGGTTGAGGTCCTCCAAGTCGGCCGACTGCAACGCGTATTGGAATTGCGCCTTGCCCGGGCGGCCGCCCACCCGGACGTCCTGCGCCGGCTGGAGGAACAAATTGACGCCGCCCACCTCCGCCAACTTCTTGCGCAGCCGGAGGATGATTTGCTCCACTCCGTCCCGCTGGGCGAGGGGTTTGAGCGTGATGAACATGCGCCCGTTGTTCAGGGTCGAGCTGCCGGAGGAGGCGCCGATGAACGAGCCGAGCGTCGCCACACCCGGGTCGTCCAGCACGATTTGGGCGACGCGCATTTGCTGCCTGGCCATCGCCGTGAAGGAGATGTCCTGCGCCGCCTCGGTGGTCCCCATCAAGATGCCAGTGTCCTGCTGCGGGAAAAATCCCTTGTTCACTTTGCCGTATAACCACACGGTGGCGATCATCGTCACGAGCGTCACCAGCAGCATCACTCCCTGATGCCGCAAGACCCGCCTCAATCCGGCCTCATAGACGTGCAGCATGGTGTTGAAGCCCCACTCGCAAGCGCGATAGAAGGGGCCCCGATGGTCATGCTCCGACTCCGCCTTGAGAAATCGCGAGCAGAGCATGGGCGTCAAGGTCAACGAGATCACTCCCGACACCAGGATCGCAAGGCTCAATGTCACCGCGAATTCGTGGAACAACCGGCCGATCAGCCCGCCCATGAAGAGCAGGGGGATGAACACCGCCACCAGCGAGAGGCTCATCGAGACCACCGTGAATCCGATTTGGCGCGCGCCCTTGAGCGCCGCCTGCATTGTGGTGTCGCCTTGCTCGATGAACCGGAAAACGTTCTCGATGACCACAATGGCGTCATCCACCACGAAGCCCACCGAAATGGTGATCGCCATGAGCGAGAGATTGTCCACGCTGTAACCGAAGAGGTACATGAACGCGAACGTTCCGGAGAGGGCGAGCGGAACCGTGATGCTCGCAATGAAGGTCGGCCAAAACCGCCGCAAGAAGAGAAAGACCACCATGACCACCAGGGCAATGCTGATCGCGAGCGAAAACTGAACGTCGTTGACCGAGGCGCGGATGGTCACTGTGCGATCACTAAGCACTTGCACTTTGACCGAGGGTGGCAGCCATTTTTCCAGCAGCGGGAGGGTGGCGTGAATGCGATCCACGGTTTCAATCACGTTCGCGCCCGCTTGTTTTTGCACGATCACCAGCACGGCCCGGTTGGTTCCCGCCCAGCCAGCCAGGCGGTTGTTTTCAACTCCTTCGATCACTTTGCCTAGTGAGCTGAGCTTGACCGGTGTGTTCCCCTTTTGGGTCAGCACCAAGTCCTGGTATTCGTCCGCCTCGTGCAATTGGTCGTTGCTGGTGATGGAGTAGGAAACCCGGCCTCCATCCAGACTGCCTTTCGGGGAATCGACGTTCACCTGGCCGAGCATCGCCCGCACATCCTCAAGGCTGATTCCCGTCGAGGCGAGCGCGCCGGGGTTGAGTTGAACCCGCACCGCCGTGCGATCCGCGCCACCGATGAACGCCTGGCTCACCCCCTCCACCTGGCTCAGTTTCTGGGCCACGATGGTGTCCGCGTATTCAAACACGGTGGATTGCGGCAGTGTGGCGGACGTCATCGCCAGCACCATGATGGGCGCGTCGGCGGGGTTGATCTTCCGGTAGGTTGGCGGGCCGGGGAGG
>CAZMLP010000582.1:0-10144 GCA_964566745.1 uncultured Verrucomicrobiota bacterium
CAGATCAATCAAAGCCGCGCCGATGGCGCTGGTGACGTCGATCTCCGACGCCCGGCGCAGCACCGCCTCGGCATGGTGATCGGAAAACTCCTTGACCGTCGTCGCCCAGAAGGCGGGGAACTCGACACCTTTGCTTGCAAAATCGGCAAACCAACCCGTTTGGGTTCCCTCAAACCAAACGACAGCCGCGGTTTCCTCGTCCACCGTCCAGCCGCTCCGCAACCTGGCCAGAGACTTGGCGATGCGAAACTGGGTCACGGGGTCGCGCTCGGATTTCAGCCAGCGGGTGAGCGGGCCGAAGCTCCGGTCCAGCCGATACAAGCCGGCCACTGCGGCCTGTTCCCACCGGATTCGCGCCACCGAGGCGGGAAACACCGAAAGCACGTAGTGTTCAACGAGCGACCGGAATTCAGGATCGGCGGACAGCGATCTTTCAAACAACTGCAGCACGCGCAGAAAATCCGTTCGATCTTCCGCGGAGACCGGGCCGTGACCCGGCTGCAATAGCGGGCGCAGGACTTCCCGAACCTGTTCGTCCGGTGGCGTTTCACGTCCCAACAGCGCGGCCACGAGCGACCGCAGCCGCGTTTGGATCAGGGGGCTGCGGCTGGCGGACGGGAACCATTCCGCGAGCGGGTGGCGCGCGAGCGCGTTCATCGCGATGAAGCGTGTCAGGCGGCTCTCATCATTCAGCCTCGTCACCAACCCGGCCGCCGCCGCCGCAACATCCGACCGGTTCAAACTTTCCGCGGCGCGTCGGCGGACCAAGGGATGCGTGTCGGCGAGTAGCTTCAACAGTAGAGGTGTTTCCTCCGTTCTCATGCGCAATCCGAGCAGCCAGCCAGCCTGGGCGCGAATCTCCGGATCACGATCCGTGACGAGGCCGGTCAACCACGCGGCATCCAGCCCGGCAAACTCCGGCGCCAGCAATTGAACCGCCCGCACCCGTTCTTCCAACGGCTTGCCCGCGTCTGATGCCGCCTGCCGCAAAGCATTCGTTAGCACAGCCCCGCCCAACGCTCCCAGCGCCTCCTCACGCGCGCGGCTCCATTCCGAAAGCGGCTGCGGCAGCCGGAGAAGCTCCCCGAGGATGGCCGTCGTCCCGGTCGGCAAAGGCCCGCGATCCGGCTGAATCCCGGGTATGATAGAGGGATTGGTCTCGGGACCGTAAAAAAGACGCCAAACGCCTTGCCGATGATCCGAGAGAAACAGGCTTCCATCTGGAGCGACTGCCACATCCACCAAAGCAAAATCGATCAGCATTCCCCGGGCATCTCGCGCGTTCGGCCTGGGCTTGGCCACGGTTTCCATCCGGGCCTTCCATTCGGCGCCGTCGCGCTCCAGAAAGAAGGCGACCAGCCGTCCGGTGGTTGCGTACTGGTCGTCCGACTCGCGTTTCCAACGGTAATCACAGTTGAAAAACGCGTTTCTGTAATGCGCAGGGAACTGGCGATGCTCGTAGAACACCCCGCAAGTCGGCGAGCCGCGCCCCGCCTCCATGACCGGGGTGGCCGCGTCGATAAAATAATCCGGGCGGGCGCCAACCTCCTCCCATCCTTGATCGGTTCCGGTGGCCCAATGATTCAGCCGGATGGGCCGGTACCAAGGCAGCCCCACGTGCCACTCCATGTCGCTGTCGAAACTGAACAGCTCTCCGAGATAATTCAACCCGAGGCCGGGAGGATTGCGGCCGCCGGCCGCCAGGCATTCCCAATGACGCCCGTCAGGATCCAGCCGGAACACCGAGGCCTGGCGCTCCTGAAGCATCGGCGAGGACGCCTCGGTAATATGTTTTCGTCCGTCCACCCCGGCGCCATTCCCCGCCATCAAGTAAAGAAACCCGTCATGGCCCCGAAGCACAGCGTGCAAGTCGTGGTCCCCGCCGGTGTTGAATGCCCCGCCAAGCCGGCCGCGACGCGCCAGCTTCCCGGACCGGTAGCCGTCAAAAACCTGCAAGCCGTCGCCACCCACCGCATAAAGCCGGTCTCCCCAGATCAATAACCCTTGGGGCCCGCGCGGACCCAGGCCGGTGGCAATGGTCTCAAACTGGTCGTACACCCCGTCTCCATCCACATCATCCAGTCGGCGAACCGAGTTGCCATCCCCGACCAGCAATCTTCCCTCCCCGTCAAACGTCAGGGCATAACTGCCTCGGGTCAGTTCCGGCCCGGCGACCCGGTAAATGTGAAACCCCACGGGCAATTCAAAACGATCATCGAGCGGAACAGGGGGCGCGGCGGCCAAGGTCGCTACCGGTGGTTGAAGACACATTGAGGCGAGCAACCCAATGAGTGAGACAAAAACTCTTCCACGACTCATGAGGAGATGAATCAAAACATTTTCCACGAGCGCAATCCAGTGATTCTAAAAGCAGTCCGCCCCGGATTGCCAGACGGGCAAGATCTCTTACGGTCGTGGTAAATTTGTCCGCCCGCATTTTTAACTGGAAATTCACAAGTAAATTCAGCAATCTAATCCTAGTTGTGACAACTTTCTTCCTCGGAAAGTGCTCGATGAAACCCCGCATTCATCTCCCCACCGCTGGCTTTACCCTCATTGAATTGCTGGTCGTGATTGCAATCATCGCGATCCTGGCTGGCATGCTCCTGCCCGCCCTGTCCAAAGCCAAAACCAAGGCCGTCGGCATCCAATGCATGAACAACAGCCGCCAGCTTATGCTGGCTTGGAGATTTTACGCGGATGATTTTAATGATTTCCTCCCCGCCGCGGCGGGGGGACAAGCCGCCCCGGTCTGGAATGGTGGCGGCGTGCTGGATTTTGGCAACGATCGCAAAGAAAATTACGACCCGAACGAAAACATCAAAAAGAGCCCGCTCTGGAAGTATTGCGGCACCTCCGAGCAGATCTGGAAATGCCCGGCTGACCGGGCCACCACCCTGGTCCAAGGAAGACCGACGCCCCGCGTGCGCTCCATGTCGATGCAATGCTGGATGGGCGGACCCGCTTGGGGAACCCCGGCCACAGCTTGGCGTGTCTTTCTCAAACTCAGCCAGATCACCGCTCCGGCCCCCTCGAAGGCGATTGTGCTTTTGGATGAGCGCGAGGACAGCATCAACGACGGTTACTTCGTGGTGGACATGACGGGTTACCCCAGCAGTCCGAAAAGCACCAAGATCGTGGATTACCCCGCCAGCTATCACAACAACGCCGCCGGCCTGGCCTTCGCGGACGGCCATTCGGAGATTCATCGATGGACGGACCGGCGCACCATGCCCGTGCTGAAAAAGGGGAACACGCTCCCATTAAACGTTTCCTCGGACTCGAATCGCGACGTGTTTTGGATGCAGGACCGCGCCTCCAGTCCAAACTGACTCCGCTGGCAAACCGCTTCCCGCCGTCCGCGGGCGATTTTTTCCCATCCCGGTTTCCGGTTGTCACTCGCCGTCTTTCTCATGACGGGGGCGTGACCGGTCCCCGCGTGGGAATCTCAAACCAGAATGTGCTGCCCTTTCCCAGATCACTTTCCACGCCAATCCGGCCACCATGCGCCTCCACCGCCAGCTTGCAAAAAGTCAGGCCCAACCCGGTTCCCGCCCGCGGTCCCCCGGTCTCGACCTGCCCGAACTTCCTGAAGATTCGCGCGTGATGCTCGGGCGCGATGCCCATCCCGGAATCGGAAACGGACACCCGCGCGACACCATCCCGGGTTTCGACCGAAAATCGGATCGCCGTGCCGTCAGGCGCGTGTTTCAACGCGTTGCCAACCAGGTTTTGCATCACGCGGACGAGCAGGTCGCGGTCCGCTGCGAGCACCACCGGCTGGCCTGGCGTCTCGATTTCAAACCGCCGCGCGCGGCGCAAAGACTCAAAACCCCCGAGGACCTCGCGGCCCATCGCCTCCAAGTCGCAAGCTCCTGGACAAAGACGCAACTCGCCCGCCTCCATTTTGTTCACGTCCAACAGGGAGTTGACCATCTCCAGCAGGCGGCGAATCGAGGCGTGAACCTGTTGCAAATGCTTGGCGCCCTCGCCGGAAATGCTCGCCTTCTCGGTCATTTCATAGAGGTCGAGATAGCCGGTCATCACCGATAGGGGCGAGCGTAAATCGTGAACGATCATGTGCACCAGGTTGTCGCGCAATTGTTGCAGATCGTGCAATTCCTGGTTCCGCTGCTGCAGCTCGCGGTTGCGGTCCGCCAGCTCAACTTGCAAGCGCCGAAGTTTGAGGTGCGTTTCCACCCGCGCCGCCACCTCCTCGAACTGAAATGGTTTGACCACGTAATCGACTCCTCCCGCCTCAAACGCCCGCACCTTGTCGCCTGTTTCCGTGAGCGCGCTCAGGAACAGAATCGGCACCCCGCGGAGTTTTTCATCCTGCTTGAGCCGGGCCGCGACCTCGTAGCCCGAGAGTCCCGGCATGTTGATGTCCAGCAAGATAAGGTCGGGAGCCGACCGCCGGGCCGCTTGCAACGCCAGCTCGCCATTCAACGCCGGGCGCACCTTGTAGCCGCGTTCCTTCAACATGCCCGTGAGCAATTGCAGGTTGGCCTGGGTGTCGTCCACCACCAGGATATCGACCGGGCGCGGGGAGGAGTCAGCGACGCTCATGGGGAGGGAGGGGCGGGTTGAAGCAGGTCCAGCAGGCTTTGAAAATCAAATCGCTCCACTCGCTGGCGTAACTCGCGCGCGACCTCGGGCGCCACCAGCCCGGCCTGGCCAATCAGCGCCAGGGTCTCCTCCAGATTGAGGTCCAGCGCGGCTTGGTGGAGCCTGGTCCTCACCTCCGCCGGGAAGACCGCCTGGATCATGTCGCGGTCAATCGCCAGGGGCGGTTTTTCCGCCGGGGCCTCCTCCTGCAAAAGAAAACGGGAGCCAGTGTGCTTCGCCACCAACTCGAAGAGATCGCGCTCGCGAAAGGGCTTGCCGAGAAAATCATCCGCCCCGGCGCCGATCGCGTTATGGCGGTCCTCGGAAAACGCGCTGGCCGTGACCGCGATGATCTTCGATTCCCGTCCGCCGGGGAGGCGCCGGATTTCACGCATGGCCGCGAAGCCATCCACTCCGGGCATTCGCAAATCCATGAGCACGAGTCGCGGCTGCCATTCCTTGAAAATGGCAATCGCCTCCTGGCCATCCGCCGCCGCCCTGGTTTCAAATCCCGCCGGTTCCAGCAGCCGGACAAGAATTTCGCGATTGTCCCGGGTGTCGTCCACAACCAGCACGCGCGCCGCCACTTGGCCCGGGGCGAGCTTGTCCACCCGTCGGCGGAACTCGGTGTTGCCGCTCTCCACCTCCGCCACCACGCCGGGCTGGAACAACCAGTCAAATTCAAACACCGAGCCTTGGCCCGGCTGGCTTTGCACTGTCAGATTCCCGCCCATAAGGTTGACAAACTGGCGGCTGATCGCAAGGCCGAGGCCGGTTCCCCCCGCACGATGCCCGGCGCTGGCCTGGGCAAACGGTTGAAACAACCGCCTTTGCTCCTCCTCGCTGATGCCCGGCCCGGTGTCCCGGACCTGCGCGGTCAAACGCCGGCCCGGCTCCGCCACCCGCACCACCACCTCGATCTCGCCCCGCTCGGTGAATTTCACCGCGTTGCCCGCCAGGTTCATGAACACCTGGCGCACCTTTCCCTCGTCCGCCACGATCGCCCGCGGGAGATCGGGGGCGCGCCGGATTTGGAAATCAATCCGCTTCGCGCCCGTCCGCAATCGAAAAATCGCCTCCAAGTCCTCCAGCAACCGGTGCAGGTCGAACGTCACCGGGTTCAGCGACACGCGGCCCGCCTCGATCTTGGACATCTCGAGAATGTCATTGATCACATCGAGCAAATGCTCACCGCTCCGGCGAATGGTTCCCACGTATTCCCGTTGCTGGGCCGTCAGCAGCGGGTCGCGCTCCATGATTTGCGCGAAGCCGAGGATCGCGTTCATCGGCGTGCGAATCTCATGCGACATGTTGGCCAGAAACGCGCTCTTGGCGCGGTTCGAGGACTCTGCCGTCTCCTTGGCCGACCGCAACTCGTCCTGCGCTCTCCCCAGTTCGACCGTTCGCTCCCGGACAAGATCCTCCAGGTGGTGGCGATGCCGGTTCAACTCGTCCACCGCTTGCTTGCGCTCGGTCACGTCCACCCCCATGCCCACTAGGCACGGCTCGCCGCCGAAGAAAATTCGCCGTCCAGTGAACAAATACGGCCGGGCGCTGCCATCCTTGGTCACAAAGGCCGCCTCAATAAACGCCTCACCCTTTTCAAAAACCTCCTCGATTTTTTTCCCCACCGCCTCGCGGTCCTGGCCAGTGAAAAAGTCCTGCGGTCGAAGCCGGGTCATCTCCTCCGGTGTGTAGCCGCTCACTGTGAGGAAGTTTTTGTTCCAGCGCAGAAAACGCCCGTCCCGGTCATAGAAATAGACCACGCCTGGCATGCTGTCGATCATCGCGTTGGAGAAGTCCTTTTCCCGCTGCGCCGAGGCCTCGGCCTGGCGTTGCCGCTCCTTGCGGTCCAGATTTTCCAGCGCCAAGGACAGGTCGGCGGCGACCCGCTCCAGCAGGTTGATCTCCTTGTCTTGAAAGAACTCCAGCTCATTGGCATAGACGGCCAAGGCGCCGGCGGGCTTTCCGCCCAAACGAATCGGGAACGCCGCCTTCGCCCGAAAATTGCAGCGCAATGATTCCTCCCGCCACGGCAAACTTGCCGGGTCATCGGGAATGTCGTTAACGATGCACGGGCAATCCCGCTGAAACGCCAAGGCGGCGGGGCTGGAGAATTTCCCGTCGAGCGTGCGGTAATCGGTCACCTGGTCCAAATATCCTTGCTTGTCGCCGCACTGCGCCACGGGCACGAGACTGTTCATTCCGGAGGCAAGCCACCCGATCCACGCCATCTCAAACCCGCCGAGCTGCACCACCGCCTCGCACAGTTTGTCGAACAACTCCTGCCGCGAGGAGGCGCGGGCGACGGCCTGGTTGAGCTGGCTGAGCGCCGAGTAAAGACGGTTCATCCGCCGCAACTCGCGCTCCTGCCGCCGCCTCTCCGTCACATCCTGGATCTGCGCCACGAAATGGAGCGGCGAGCCGTCCGGGTTCCTGACCAGCGAGACGTTCAACTGCACCCACACCGGATGGCCGTCCTTGTGAACGTAGCGCTTGTTCATCTGGTAGGAGTTGAACTTGCCGGCCACCAACCGCTCCACCAGCGCCAGGTCCTCTTTCAAATCGTCGGGATGGGTGATGCTCTGGAAGTCCGTGCCCAGCATCTCGTTCCGGTCGCGACCAACGATGTTGCAGAACGCCGGGTTTACCTCCACAAAGCGTCCCTCGGGCGTGGCGAGGGACATTCCAATCACCGAGTCGTTCATCATCGAGCGCAATTGGCTCTGGCTCATGCGCGACGGCTCGGACGCGTTGCCTGTAAACGTTCCGCTCGAGGATGCCTCCGGTTGGTGTTGATTCATGCTTCGGCTGGCGGGCGACCGGCTCCCATTTTCGTTGGCGATGTGCCAGCCTTACGCCCCTTCCCAATCACCGTCAAGCCCCGCTGTGAATCGCGCCAATATTACCTCCGTTCCCGAGTTCCGCGAGATCAGGCATCCCTTTTCCCTTGGCCACCGTATTATTCCCGGCGAAATCCCTTTCCCGGCCAGGCGGGAGGCGGCGGGTAAAATTTTTATCACGTGAGCCTTTTCGATTTCCAAACGCGCAGGATATGGTAGAAAACATTTCGCGAATGAAGGGTATCTTATGAACCGATTGCAAATATCTCTCCGGGCGGGTGGTTGGCTGGGTGGTTTGGCCGTCGCGGCACTCTTGCTGGCGGTGCCGGTCGCGACCGCCGCCGGGGTGCCCAATTTTACATTGATGGATTTTCGGGAGCAGAACCAGGAGTTGCGACGGGCCGACGGCAAGGCGGTCGTGCTGTTCTTCACCGGGAACGGATGCCCCATCGCCGCCAAGAGCGTGCCGAAGCTCCGCGCGCTCAAATCCAAGTTCGGCAAGGAAGGGATCACTTTCTGGGTCATCAACGCTTACCCGGACGACACCTTGCAATCCATTCGCGAGGAACGCAACAAGCTCAAGATGACCGGCTTCCAGATCCTGCGGGACACCAAGCTGGAGGTGGCGCTCTCGCTCGGCGTCGAGCGGACCGCCGAGGTGGTGGCCATTAGCACTTCGGACTGGAAAGTGTTCTATCAAGGGGCGATTGACGATCAATACACCGAGGGTGCCGAGCGCCCCGCCCCGCAGTCAAAATTTCTCGAGACCGCGCTCCGGCAATTTTTGGCCGGGCAGCCCATCGAAACCACGCGTACAGCATCGCACGGCTGCCGGCTGCCGTACGCCGGGATCATAGACACCCCCTCTTACGCCGCCCAAGTTGCTCCAATCCTCCGCGGCCATTGCGTGCAATGCCATCGCGAGGGCGGCATTGGCCAATGGGAGATGAACGGCTATGGCCCGGTGAAAAACAAGGCGCGGATGATCGAGGAAGTCCTGCTCACGCGCCGGATGCCCCCGTGGGACCCCAGCCCGGATTATGGCCATTTCGCGGACGGGAACTCTCTTTCACCCGAGGAGGCGCAAACCCTTTTGGCCTGGGTGAAGGCAGGCGCGCCGCGCGGCGAGGGGGAGGACCCGCTCACGGCGAAACTCGATCCGCTTCCTGACTGGGAATTGGGAACTCCCAACGCGGTGGTGCGTTTGGCCAAAGAGCAGCAAATCCCGGCCACCGGCGTGCTGGATTACCGGCAACTCCCACTGACCTCGCCTGGACTCACGAACGAGGTTTGGCTCAGGGCGGTCACCCTCAAGCCGGGCAACCGGAAGGTGGTCCATCACGCGATCATTTACGCGAAATGGCCCGGTTGCGTGGACAATAGCGGTGGCAAGGGAGTCTTTATCGCCGGCTGGGCGCCGGGCGTGCCCTCCTTGAAATTTCCGGAGGGCGTGGGCAAACGGTTGCCCGCCAACGCGGAGCTTTCCGTCGAGATGCATTACACCACCTGCGGCACGGACGAGACGGATGTCACCCAGGCGGCATTCTATTACTGGCCGGGACCGCAGGCGCGCTCGGCAGAGACCCGCGCGGCACTGGACCTGGACCTGATGGTGCCGCCGGGCACCGACGAGGCCCGGCATCACGCGACCTATTGTTTCAACAAGCCCGCCACGATCTACGGCCTCTCGCCGCACATGCACAAGCGCGGCAAGTGGATGCGCTACGAACTGCTTCTGCCCGACGGCACGAAAGAGACACTGCTTCATGTCCCCCGTTACGATTTCAACTGGCAACACACCTACCGGTTCGCGGAACCGCGCCATGTCCAGCCCGGCACCTGGCTGCTGGTGAGCGGCGCCTTTGACAACTCGGATTCCAACCCGGCGAACCCGGATTCGCGCGAGCGTGTGCGCTTCGGCCAGCAATCCTGGGATGAGATGTTCATCGGTTTCTTCGAGGCGGCCGACGATCCCGCCACCGGCACGGCGAGTATCGGCTCCAGCGGCGGCGCGGGTGGCCAACCCTGAACGATTCGAATAAAACACGACCGGCGGGCCTTTGCGGCTCGCCGGTTTTTTGCGTTCGTCCTCAAGAAGCGACACAAGATCAAAACCCGCGCTGGGCATTTCGCCAAAGGCACGGAGGAATCTTGGCCGTCTCGCCAAAAATGCGCGCGCGACCGACGGTGAAAAACGCCTTTCATGCACTGCGGCGCCCACGCCAGTCTTCAAGTGAAGATCGATTTGGGGGCCTCGTATGGCGCGTGGGCCGGCATGCATTTCGATTTTGACCGCTCCTTCCCCAAAAACGGAGCGCGCCGGTCACCCTCGGGCCAACGCGGCGCGCGACCTGACAATTCTTCTCGCGAAGCGGTCCCGATTACGGGTTCGCGATCACTTTGTAGAAGCGGTTTGTGAACGCGGTGGCGTGCGAGTCAACCACGTTCAGTGTGCCCGTGGCCGCGTTCGTGGAGAACAGCTCGGCCCAGAACGCCGAGTCCTTGCTCACTTGCACCGAGTAGGTGCGGCCGATCTGCACGCTGAGTGAGAATTGCGGCGGGACGGTGAAGGTGGATGGATCGAACTTTGTGTCGCCCACCAAATCGTAGGACAACTTGACGTTGCCGGTGGCGCCGTGGACGCCGTCCACCGCCACATAGTAAACCGTGTTGCCCGTCGCCTGGAACTGCAC
>CAZMLP010000583.1:0-12574 GCA_964566745.1 uncultured Verrucomicrobiota bacterium
CATGGACGCGCCGGGTCTTGCAACATCAAGGTGACCCGTTGCGTTGCCTCGGACTTTACCCAGCAACTGGCCCGATACGCGCCAGAGGGAAGGTTTGTGACGGTTTGCTCGACCGCGGTGCGGGCCGGAATGGCGAGCGATTGTTTGCCGCCGTGAGCCGTTTGGCTGTTGATTTGCGCATGTCCTGACGAATCGGCACGCGTGGCCCAGTGGGGCGGGTTGGCGGGATCGCCAGCCGCGGCTTCCATATTGGCGTTGGACAGCTCGTTCCCGGGAATCTCCACGAATGCCGCCAAGCGGCTGGACGCCGTGAACAGCGCCAAACCAAGCGCCGCGCGGGCGACCAAGCCGCCGTGCTCCAGCCGCCGACAGGACGACGTTACATGGCTCATAATGATGGGAAATATTGTGTCCGCGCGGGCGCGGCAAAATCAACGCCCTCGCCGGTTCCAGAAGCTGGCAAACCGCCCTCGGGGTGTCAATGCGGTTGGCCGGCGAGCAATGACGAATTCAAAAATCCTAATGACGGGAGAATGCCCGAACATCAAGCTTTGGCATTGGGAATTCTCTGGTGATTCATGCGTCGGATTTTGACATTCTCTGTTATTTCGCCTGTTTGTCACAATTACCATGCCCGTCTGCGGATACGGTCGCAACTCGAATGATCCGGCGATTATGATTCTCCAGCGTTCTTGTAATTGGCGTGGCGCCCCTGGCCGGGAATGCTCGCCGGCGACGGGACAAATTCGTCGAAACAAAAACCGGCGGCCCGGTGTCAATAGGTAGATCGCATGGCAACCACCAAACCTAAATCGCGCTGGAAACTGGTCGTAACCCTCGTCGTGCTGCTGGGGGTGGGCGGCGGATATGGCTGGCAAAAATATAACAAGCGGGAAAAGCCGATCACTGTGCAGACCGAGAAGGCTGCGCGGCGGAGCCTGACGGAACTGGTCGTCGCCAACGGCCGCATCCAGCCCGTCTTCCAGGTCAAAATCAGCCCCGAGGTCAGCGGCGAGATCATTGCCCTGCCGCTCAAGGAGGGGCAAAAGGTCAAAAAAGGCGACTTGCTGGTGAAGATCAAGCCGGACCCGTACGAGGCGAGCCGGAAATCCGCCGAGGCGAACTATCAGGCCTCCCTGGCGTCGAAGCGAACGGCGGTCGCGAACTTGCAGCAAGCGGAGGCAGAGATGAAGCGGAACGAGGAGTTGTTCACCAAAAAACTGATCTCCGACTCGACCTATCTCGGCTTCCAAACCAGTTTTGAGATTGCGCGCGCCCAGTTGGAAAACTCGACCCACCAGGTGGAGATGGCCAAGGCCGCGCTCGACAAGGCGAATGACGACCTCTCGAAGACGACCATCAACTCGCCGCTGGACGGTGTCGTCACCCGGCTGAGCTCGGAAGTCGGCGAGCGCGTCGTCGGCACGGCCATGATGGCCGGCACCGAGATCATGACCGTCTCCGACCTCACCGAGATGGAGGCCCGCGTGGACATTGGCGAGATCGATGTGGTGTTGATCGGAGTGGGGCAAAAGGCGCGGCTGGAGGTCGAGGCGTTTCGCGACCGGAAGTTTAACGGCATCGTGACGGAGATCGCCAATTCCGCCAAAGGCGCGGCCTCGGCCACCGGTTCCGGCGGTGGCGGCGGGGGATCCACCTCCCAGGAGGCGACCAAATTTGAGGTGAGGATTCGCGTGCAGGAAAAGGAAGTTTTTCGCCCGGGTATGTCGGTCACCGCCGAGATCGAGACCCGTTATCGCACGAACGTCTTGAGCGTGCCGATCCAGAGCGTGACCACCCGCCTGCCCAAACCGCCAGGCGGGGGCAAGGGCGGTCCTGGCGGTCCCGGCCCCGGCGACGACGGCCCGAAGCCCGGCGAACTCGCGCGTCCGGACGGGCCGGTTTCCGCGAAAAAGAAAGATGAGACGCCAAAGGTGTCCGAGGTGGTCTTCGTCCGTGACAATGACCATGTCAAAATGAAGAAGGTGAAGACCGGCATCAGCGACGAGGAGCACATTGAGATTCTCGAGGGATTGGCCGAGGGCGAGGAAGTCGTTTCCGGCGGCTACAAGGCCATCAGCCGGGAATTGGAGGACGGCAAGTTGATCAAGATTGGCCCGCCGAAGGGCGCGGGGCCGGGACCGGCGGCCGAGGAGAAGAAGTGAGGTTTGGGGCCATTCCAAAACCGCCATACCCATTTTCCTGTGAGCCTGATTCATCTCGAAAAAATTTCCCGCCGATACCAGATGGGCACGGAGACTATTCACGCGTTGCGCGAGGTCTCCCTGTCGATCGAGCGCGGCGAATACGTGGCCATCATGGGGCCTTCCGGCTCGGGCAAATCGACCTTGATGAATTTGCTCGGCTGCCTCGACTCGCCGACCACCGGCATCTACGAGCTGAACCGCAAAAACGTCAGCGAGATGGATGACAACGAGCTGGCCGAGATTCGCAACAAGGAAATCGGCTTCGTCTTCCAGACGTTCAATTTGCTTCCGCGCGCGAGCGCCTTGCGGAACGTGGAGTTGCCCCTGATTTACGCCGGCATTCCCGCCGAGCGGCGGCATGAAATGGCCCACCAGGCGCTGGCCCACGTCGGGCTGGCGGATCGTGTGGGGCACAAACCAAATGAAATGTCCGGCGGGCAGCGCCAGCGCGTCGCCATCGCCCGCGCCTTGGTGAACAATCCCTCGCTTATCCTCGCGGACGAGCCGACCGGCAATCTCGATTCCCGCACCGGCGAGGAGATCCTGGCTTTGTTTGAGGATCTGTCGCGCAAGGGCAACACCATGCTCGTGGTCACGCACGAGGAGGACGTGGCCTTGCACGCGCGGCGGGTAATCCGCATCCGGGACGGCCTGATCGCCAGCGATGAGCCCACCAGGCGCGCCCACGCCGCGCAACCCGCGCCATGAACCTGCTCCGGGAAATTTTCGAAGGGCTGAAGATCGCGCTGGACGCGGTGCGCGCCAACAAGCTGCGTTCCGCGCTCACCACGCTCGGCATCGTCATCGGCATCGTGACGGTGACGCTCATGGGCACGGCCATCGAGGGAATCAACATCGCGTTCAAGAACAGCATCTCCACCATGGGCGCGGATGTGCTGTTTGTGACGCGCTTCCCGTGGTTCAACAACTCTTACTCGGAGTGGATGCGCATTCGCACACGGCCCGAGATCACCACCTGGCAGGCCGAGGCGGTCGTGAAACAGATGACGCTGGCCCGCGCGGTGGCGCCGGTGGCGGTGACGATGCGGGGAGTAAAACGAAAGAACCGCAGTTCGGGCGGCGTCCGGATTATCGGCACCACCGAGGATTTTCAAGTGACCAGCGGCATCACCGTGGCCCAAGGGCGCTTCCTCAGTTCCAGCGAGGTGGAGGGCGGGCGGCCGGTTTGTGTGATCGGCGAGGCGGTGGCGACAAACCTCTTCAAGTTCGAGTCTCCGATCGGAGAGAAATTAAAGGTCGGTGACAACACGCTGGAGGTCGTTGGCGTGCTGGAGCGGCAGGGGAGTTTTCTCGGGGCGTTCGGGCTCGACAACCAAATCTTTGTGCCGGTGAAGCTCTTTATGAGCAGCATCCAGGCGTTCCCCTATTTCGAGATTCAAGTGAAGGCCTCGTCCATCGCGCAGTTGGAGGAGGCGAAGGAGGAATTGCGCGGAGTGATGCGGAAGATCCGCCGGGTGCCGCCCGGCGCGCCGGACAATTTCTCCATCAACCAGCAGGAGATGTTCATTCAGACGTTCGGTCGCGTGTCGGGCACCATCGCCGCGGCGGGGTTGTTCATCACGGGCCTTTCCTTGTTTGTCGGTGGCATTGGCATCATGAACATCATGTTTGTCTCGGTGGCGGAGCGAACACGGGAGATCGGCGTGCGCAAGGCCATTGGCGCCAAGCGGCGCGCGATCCTGATGCAATTTCTCTCGGAGGCGGCGAGCATTTGCCTGCTGGGCGGCCTGGTGGGGCTGGCCATCGCGTGGGGGCTGACCTTCGCCATCGCCAAGCTGCTGCCGGTGACCATGTCGCTTAAGGTGGTTTTTCTCGCCATTTTGGTTTCCTTGATCACCGGGGTGGTGTCCGGCTTTCTGCCGGCCTGGCGCGCGGCCCGCATGAACCCGGTGGATGCCCTCCGCAACGAGTGATTTCTTTCTGTGAGCGATCCCGCCACCCATCGCAAGGCCTCCGGCTTGAACCTCGTTCTCGGCGAGGTGAAAGAGAGCTTTCTCATGGCGATGAACGCCGTGACCACCCACAAGCTGCGCTCGGCGCTGACGCTCGTCGGTGTGAGTGTCGGCGTCTTCTCGATCATCGTCGTGATGACCGCGATGCGCGCGGCCCAGGCGAACATCGAGCGGGAGATGAGCCAGTTGGGCAGCTACACCTTTCAAGTGCAAAAGTGGCCCGAGGTTTATTTCGGCGGGCCGGAGGGTTTTGAGAAATTCTGGCGGCGCAAGAACATCACTTACGCGCAGGGAGTAATGCTCCGGGACCGCGCCACGATGGCCAAGGCTGTGGGCATGGAAGCCGATCTGGCGGATGGCGAGGTGGTCTCGCGTTATGCGCAGGCCCCGCCGGCCCCGTTGATGGGCGCCACCCCGGGGGTTTTCCCCGCGCGCAACCGCGTTATCGCCGAGGGACGCCCGATTCTGGAAAGCGATATCGACCAGTCGCGCGATGTCTGCGTGCTCGGCGCCACCTTGTCCAAGGCGCTTTTTCCGTTTGGCTCCCCGCTCGGCGAGCGAATCAAGTTGGACGGTTACAACTACACCGTGGTCGGCGTGGTGGAGCAAAAAGGGGCCAGCGCGGGCAGCTCGGACAATTACGCGATGATCCCCCTGAGCACCGGCTTGAACCGCTACGGCCGGCTCTGGCGCAGCATTTCCATTCTTATCCAGGCGTACGACGAGGCTTCATTTGGCGACACGATGGAGCAGGTCCGTGGCATTTTGCGGACGGTGCGAAAGGTCCCGCCGGGCAAGGAGGATGACTTCGAGTTGTTCTCGAACGACTCGCTCATCTCGCAGTTCAAATCGTTCACTTTCAGCGTGCGCATCGGCATGGCGGTGGTGAGCTCCATCGCGCTGCTCGCGGCGGGGATTGGCATCATGAACATCATGCTGGTCTCTGTCACAGAGCGGACGCGCGAGATCGGCATCCGGCGGGCCATTGGCGCGAAGAAGCGCAATATCATGACGCAATTCATCATGGAGGCGATCACCCTGTGCGAGGTCGGCGGCGTTCTGGGGGTGATCGCGGGCGTGGCAAGCGGAAACGGAGTGGCGCTTTATCTGGAGGTGACCCCCGTGCTCCCGGTGGACTGGATTATTTTCGGTTTGGTGATCTGCTCCGTCGTGGGAATCGTGTTTGGCACCTACCCGGCCTACAAGGCGGCAAATCTCGACCCCATCGAGTCCCTCAGATACGAGTGAGGTATCCGCTGGCCCGACGGATGACAGCGCGTGACCACGCCCCAGAGCAGGGTTTTCAAGGCAAGTTTTCCCCGGACCCTCTCGCTCGAAAATGATCGTTTTGAAGATTTTGCCGAAACCAGACCATCCCAGGGAGCGTCTAGCAAGGAGAGAGGAGTCAAAACGATCAAGACCAAATCCCAAATGGCAATCGAATGAACAAGTCCCTAAACCGGTTGCGACCGGAGTGGAGGGTGCTCCTGCGGCCGCGATGCGCGGCGAATCAAGTCCCATCAAGGATAATCAAGGTCAATCAAGCCATGTTTTTCATTGTCGGGGCCAAAATGTGGGGTTGAAAATGGAGGGAAACGTCCAAAGGAAGGTCATTTAAGGTGGATCAAGCCATCCAGAGCCGAAGCTCACCAGATGACCCGGCAGGGAGACTTCTTTGCCCATCGGGTGCTCCGCTTTTTGCGGTGAATTCAATCCCAATCAAGCCTTGGCGATTGTCTGAAAGATTAACGCTCGTTGGCTCCAACTGGCCGATTGGCAAGCACTTGCGATAAATCACTGCGCCGAACGCCACAGAATGGCGGAGGCGAATTCAAGCCAGTTCAAGGCGCGACGGGGAGAGGGCGCTGGTGCCGCGATTAACTATCAGAGCGACAACAGGTTGGAGGCTGTTTACGTTTGAATCGTCATCTTGATTTGACCGAACCAATATCTGAAACAAAACGTTTCACCTTTGGGTCTTGTCTATAACCGCAGGGACGGGATGGTCCGGCCTGCGGTCGAGAATTTGTGCAAAACCTAGTTCGGGAAATGACAACTGCGAAATCGAATCCCCGGCCAAATGGCAAGACTGGGCGGGGCTTCACACTCATTGAAATGTTGGTGGTGGTGGGGATCATCGCCATCCTGGCCTCATTGCTTTTGCCGGCCTTGGCCCGCGCCAAGGCCAAGGCCAATCAAACCAAGTGCCTCAATAATATCCGCCAATTGGACATGGCTTTGACCATGTACGCCGCGGACCACGACGGCGAATATCCCGCGCGGCGTATCCAGCCCAATGCCTGGCCGCAACGGTTGCAGCCTTATTATCAAGACTTGCATGTGCTGGTTTGCCCGGGCGACCGGTTCCCGCTTTTTGGCGGGAATCCGGTGAACCGGCCCAATCGCAGCTACCTGATCAACGCGTTTAACGATTATTTCCAGGAAAACCTCAAGCCCAACGACTATCGCAAGTTCACGAACTGGACTTGGAATCACGGCATGCGCGAAACTGCCATTCCGCGACCCAGCGAGACGCTGGTTTTCGGGGAAAAGCGGACCGGCTCATTCCATGTTCACATGGACATCGACCAGGGAAAGCGGGGCAATGATTTCGAGGAAATCGACCATGTCCGGCATGGTCACGGCTCAAATTTTGCCTTCGTGGACGGCAGTGTCCGCTGGCTGAACAAAAACGCCGAGCTTTACCCGGAAAACCTGTGGGCGGTCGTTGATAAATATCGCATCGCTCCCGGCCAGCCCAAGGATTAGCCGTTCTCCAACCGTGCCACTCCCATTGATCTCGCTCCCCCCCTCTCCAATTCGTTCCGACATCCCCAAGAACCTTTCTCCGGCAGGTCACCTTGCCTCCTTTCGGACCGCTGCGGCCGTTTTGTTTGCCGGAATGGTGGGATTATTTGCCGTCCCCGCAAGGGCGGGGGTGGTCATCAATGAGGTGATGTATCACCCGCCGGACGAGCGGGATGATCTGCAGTACATAGAGCTCCACAATTCCGGCAGCGAGGCGGTGAACATTTCCGGCTGGTCGTTTGCCCACGGGATCGAGTTCAAAGTTCCGGCGAACACGGATTTGCCCGCCGGCGATTTTGCCATCATTTGCCGCGACGCGCGGGCCTTTGCCGCGCAATACGGCAACCAGGCGAAAGTGATCGGCGTCTTTAAGGGCAAGCTCAGCCACGGCGGAGAAAAGCTGGAACTGGTGGATACCGCCGGCAAGCGGGTCGATTTCATGAAATACGCGGACCGCGCGCCTTGGCCGCTCGGGCCGGACGGCGGCTCCGCCTCGCTGGAGCGCATTTGCCCCGCCCAGCCCGGGGAGGACGTGGCCAATTGGGCCGGTTCCCGCCTCCCCTCGTCCAAGCGCCCCGCAGGCACGCCGGGCCGGACGAACGACACCTATTCCGCCAGGCCTTTGCCGTTAATCAGCGAGGTGAAACAGGATCCCGCCGTGCCGAACAAGGAAGTGGCGATTACCGCCACCGTCGCGGACAAGCAAGGCGTCAAGACGGTTTCGCTGGCGTGGTGGGCGTCTGGTGGCGATGCCCGTGTGGAGTGGACACAAACGCCGATGACCCGCGTCAGCGGTGATGCGAAGCAGGGCTCGTATCGTGCCGTCATTCCGGCGCAGGCGCAAAGCCGGCTGGTCCGTTACGCGGTGCTGGCGGAAAACGAGGATGGCGCTGTGCGGTCGGTCCCCTCTCCGAACGAGCCCCGCCCCGCTTACTCGTACCACACGTTTGTGAACACGAACACCGCCGCTGTGCCGTTCTTCTATGTGCTCACGTTCGGTGTCCGCGAGCGGTCCGGTCCGTCGTTCCGCAACGGTCGTGGCGACCCGGAGGCCAACTCCGGTCCCGCGCGCGGTGCGAGCGCGGTCTTCTACGCTCCGCCCGGCGGCAAGGAAGTGCAGGCGTTCGACTATGTTCACGTCCGTCCGCGCGGTGGCGGCTTCAAGGTCCATTTCCTCAAGGACCAGCCGCTCAACGGCATGACCGGCATCAATGTGCTTTATGACAGCGCGCACAGCGTCCTGTGCGAGCCGCTCGCTTACAGTTTATACCGCCTGGCCGGCGTGCCCGCGCCGCTCACCGATCATTTCCGGGTGTGGGTGGACGGGCGGCAGGGCGGTCTGAAACTGGTGATCGAACAGCCCAACAAAACCTTCTTGAGGCGGATCGGGCGGGACGAAGGCGGCAACCTCTACAAGATCCTCTGGTATGAAAGCGGCGTGGTGCGCCAACACGAAAAGAAGACCAACCTGCGCACCGGCCACGCGGACATCATCAACGCGGTGGAAACGCTGAACCGCACCTCCGGCGCGGCGCAATGGAAGTTCATCCAGGAGAACTTCAACGTCGAGGAATGCATCAATTACTACGCGGTTTGCATGTGCGTGCAGAATTGGGACGGCTTTTTCAACAACCATTATCCCTATCACGACCTCCGTCCGGGCGGAAAATGGGAGATTTTCCCGTGGGACAATGACAAGACATGGGGCGCGTATGACGGCGGTCCCTCGGACATGAGCTGGTACGACATGCCTCTCACATTTGGCATGAACGGGGACCAGGAGGGCGGTGGCCGAGGGATTTTCGGCGGTGGCCGGTTTTTTGGCGGCAACGGTTACTGGCGCCCGCCGGGCTGGTTTTCCGGGCCGCTGCTGGCGAACCCGGAGTTTCGCGCCAAGTTCCTCGCCCGGCTCCGCGAGATTTGCGAGACGATTTTCACGCCGGAAAAAATGGAGCCTTACATCGCGAGCATGGAGAACAAGCTCGGCCCGGAAATCCTGGCCCGGGCCGACGCCCGGCGCGAGGATCGCGACAGCGAGATGCAGGAGTTCAAGGTTTACATCGACTCTTTCCGGAAGCAGGTGGTCAACCGCCGCAAATACATTCTGAGACACATCATCGAGGGGAGATGAAATATCAGCGGGCATGCGGTCAATCGAGCGGGCCGGACTTCCAAACGTTGAGATAGCCCTTTGCTTGCGGTGGAGTGTCCGGTGCAAATACCACCTTCAGATGATGCAGGCCACGAAAGATGCGAACGGGCAACAGGTCATCCGCCAGAACGGCCCGCTCGTGTCCGGGCCACGCCAGCAAGCCCGCGGCCTTTTCCGGCAGGCACCAGCCGCGTTTGACAAAATAACCAACGAGGTCTTGCCACCTGGGCTCGGTGGCGGGCTGCTTGTTGCGGAGATGACACTCGATGCCGATGCGGGGTGACAAAGTCCCCGCCACATCGAGATTGAAGAAAAGCCGCTCCACGAAAGGCGCAACCTCGGTCACGAACCGGAGCAACTCGTCCATCGCGCCTGGCCAGTTCACCTGACGCAGATAGTCTCGCAGCAAGCGCAAAGGCAAGCCCATTACCAGTCGCGCGCCCGGGGTGTTGCGCGCGAGCATGAGCGCGGCATAGGCCGGGATCGCCCCTTTCGGCAACGCCTCGAAACAAGACCGGAGCTTGGCCTCGACCTTTCCATCCAACGTCCCGTCGTTCAGCAGATGGAGCGCAAGGAGCGCGGCGTCCAATGCCTTTGGGTGTTCATTCACCTCGGAGCCGGAATGGATACTCACGAACAAACTGGGAACGGGCGCGACGTTGGCGAAATCCGCGCGATCGAACTCCAGCCATAAGCGGTCAACCTCCGAGTGCAACAGAGACTCAGGATTGGCCCATTGCCCGGCCAGTTGGCGAATGCGACGCCAGCCCTCAACGCGAAGGAAATCGGCAGGCAGGCCCTCTCCCAACCGTTTGCCCGCGATCACTTCGCGTCCGCCGTCGGAAGCCTTCACACACCATTGCCAGTCAGCGACCGGCTCGACTGCTCCCAATGGGCACTCAAACCCTCCGGTGGAGGTCAAGGCGGCCGGCAACCGCGAATTGAGCTGGATTATTTCCGTGAGGGCAGGGGAAGCGACCAAACTGGCGGGCACGAAACGCGCAATCTCTCGCAAAAAACCGTCCAAGCAGGCGGACATTCAATCACTGGAGCAAGTCCAGATACCAAGGCAACTTGGGAATGATCCGGTGCTCCTCCAGCCATTGGAAATCCGCCCGCTCCAGTTGCGAGGCGAGGTGGATCGCGAGCTTGATGCGATGGCGGATCAGGTCGCACTCGTCGGCATTCGGCAGGGAGAGCGAGCCGTTGGTCGCGGTGTGATCGTAATAGCAGCCGCCGCCGCAATAATATTTGGCCCAGCAGGCGGAACAGGTGGGGTTGGAATCGGCCGCGCTGCGGGTGAACTCCTCTTGTTGGATCGGCTTCTGATAAACAGTGCCGATCTTGTAATTCTCCATCCCCACAAAGCGATGGCAGGGATAGACATCGCCGGTCGCCGAGACGGCGAGATAAGACCGTCCCGCCCCGCAGAAATGCTGCTGCTTTCCCTTTCGATTCTTCACCAGCGCCCCGATGACGGCCGAGTTCTTAAGATCGATGATTTTCTCCAAGTCACGGGCTTTCACCGCCGCGAGGATCTGCGCCAGTTCCTCCTCGTAGAAGCGCATGAACTTGTCGCGCGAGGGCGGCGTGTGCGGCTTTACCTGGCCGGGCAGGGCGACGCCGGACGCCTCGGTGAGGGAATAGTTCTTGAACCCCACCTCGCGCACCCCGCGCGTGACATCGGCGGGGTCGGTGTCTCCCACGACCGTGGACCGGCACAACGCGCTCGGAATGGCCGCGAGCAACTTCTCGATGTTGGCCTTGGCCACCGCGTGAGACGAGCCGGTCCCGTTCCGGAAAGGACGATTGCGGTCCTGCACCTCCGCCGGGCCGTCGAAGCTCACCGTCACGGAAAACTGCTCCTGTTTGAGATAGGCGATCTTCTCGTCGTCGAGCAAGGTCGCGTTGGTGGTCACCAGAAACTGGATTTTCTTTCCCGCCTGGGCCGCCTTTTCCTTCGCGTATTCCACCACCCGTTGCATCACGGGAAAATTGATCATGGGCTCGCCGCCAAAGAACGAGATGGAAACTTCCTTTGCGTCGAGCGATTTGGCGATCAACCAGTCCACCGACTGGAACGCCACGTCCTCTTTCAGCAACCCTTTTTTCCCATATTCGCCGCCGATGCCGTAGCAGTACCCGCAGCTCAGGTTGCACACTTGTGCCGCGAACAGGGAAATGCGCTGCACCGGCGGTTCCTTCACCTCCGGTTGGGGCTTGACGGGACCACCCTTGTCGATCAGTCCGAGTCGCTTGACCTGCTCGAAGACTTCCTCCGTCAACTCCGCCGCCTCCACCGGACCGCGATCGCGCAAGGCCGCAACTAGCGGACCTTCCGCCGGGCGCGAATACTTGCGGTTGACGTTGACGATGTGCGTCACGCCCTGAAGGTCAAAGAAATGATAAGGCAGAAGCCTCAGTCCGGCACGCTCGGAGGTCGCGGTTTCTGTGGTCACTTGATAAAGTCGAGGGTGAACCTCGGTTTAGGTACGATTCCCTGGTCTTGCAGCCATGAAACATCCGCATCGTCGAGGCGGCACCGGAGGTCAATGGCTGTCTCCACTCGTGAACGGATCGAGTTGCAACTGGTCTCGTTCGGCTCGAACATCGAGCCGCTCGCGCCGAAATGATCCACTTTGCAGCCGCCGCCGCAAAGGTTTCTGGCCCAGCACTTGGAGCAGGCGCTGGCCGGGTCCGTAATGGGGCTTTTCAGATACTCGTTGCGGCGCAACAGCGGGCTCTCAATGTGGCCGATCTGGTATTTCGGCATGTCCACAAAGCCATGGCAGGGATAAATCTCGCCTCGTGTGGAGACCACCACATACGCCTTGCCGATGCCGCAGGAATGGCATTTCCTGCTCTGGCTCAACAGGGTGATGGTGTAGCTGAACACCGAGGTTTTGTTTTCCAGCACCCGTTGACGGTCGCGCGCCTTGATCGCCCCCAAAATCTCTTTCGCCTCCCACTGCGCGTACTCGGCCATTCGCCGGGACGACGCCGCAAACTCCGGCGCTTGTTCCGGGCGGTCGTAGGCCGAGCGGGCCGCTTCCACGAGATAGTAACCGGGGAAGCCGGCGTCGCGGATCGCTTGCACCACGGCCTTGGGGTCAGTGTCGCCGTACAAAGTGGCCCGGGCGCTGGTCTTCGGCATCGCGGCCAGCAGTTTCTTGACGCGCGGCAGCAGGTGCTCGAATGAGGAGGCGTCGCCCTTCTTGAACGGCCGGTGAGTGTCCTGGACCTCTTGCGGCCCGTCGAAACTCACCACCACGGAAAATTTTTTCTCCTTCAGAAACTCAATGATCCGGTCGTCCAGCAGGGTGCCGTTGGTGACGATGCCGAAGTTGAACTCCTTGCCGCTTTCCGCGCCCCGCTTCAGGCAATACTCCACGGATCGCTGGATGAGGGGAAAATTGACCAGCGGCTCGCCGCCA
>CAZMLP010000584.1:0-7703 GCA_964566745.1 uncultured Verrucomicrobiota bacterium
CGCTCGCCGTTGGCCCGGGTGACGCGCACCCGGCGACGGCTGGCGAAATCCGTGAACCCGCCCGCCGAGGCAATCGCGCTCATCACGGTCGTCTCGCCGGAGTAAACCACGCGTTGCGGCAGCTTGACCTCTCCGTTGACGAAGTAATACCGGTTCTCCGTTTGCACCGTGATGGTCAACGACTCCTTGTAATAGTCCGGCACATACGCCTTGTAGATGTCCTTCTGGAGTTGCCCGCGCGACTTGCCCGCGGCCTGAATCCGGACATTCAACGGCAGGGTGAGGGTGCCGTCCTCTTTCACCCGCTCGGAGTGCGGGGCGGGGGCGTTGGCCACCCCGGTGAAGGTGATCGTCACCGGGTCGCCCGGGCGGAGGAAATCAACCTCCGGCGCCGATGTCACCACGCTCTTGGGCCCGGTCGCGTCCCCTCCGGTTTGACAACCGGTGAACCCGGCAACCACCAGCGCCAGCAACCCGGCGCGCCACAACGATCCCAGTAATTTACCGAGGCTACTCATAACGGTCTTTTCTTTAACGACTGCTCGCAACAAGGACAATTAGTATTTTTGCTTCACTTCCACCGAGGCGCGATCACCGGCGCCGGCGGGTTTCGCCGCGCCGTTTTTCTTGGCCTTGTCGCCGTCATCATCATGCTTCGAGTAGTAGTCGTAGTAGTAACCGCTGTAGTAGTAGTAGTAGGAATCCTGCGAAATGTTGATGTTGTTCAGCACCACGCCGAGCAACCGCCCGCCCACTTTCTCGACCATTTGCTTGGCGCGCACGGTCATGGCTTGCGGATACTTGCGGTACTGAATCACCAAAAGCGCCAGATCGACCTCGCTGGCAAGGATTGACGCGTCACTCACGCCCATGATCGGCGGGGAATCAAAGAACACGAAGTCATACCGCCGCTTCACCTGCTGGATGAACTCCTTCATTTGCGCCGAGTTCAAAATGCCCATCGAGCTGCTGGGCAACTTGCCGCTTGGCAGGAAGTCCATGCCCGCCTGCTTGGAGGTCTGAATCACTTCCTCCATCGTGTTCTGCTTCAGGAGATAGTTGGTCAGTCCCAAGTTGTTGCTCACCCCAAGAATCTTGTGCAAGCTGGGACGCCGCAAGTCCGAGTCCACAATCAGCACCCGGTGGCCGAGCTGCGCGAAAACCGTCGCCAGGTTGAAGATGGTGGTCGATTTGCCCTCGCCCGCGCCGCCGCTGACCACCGTCAATGTGTTGAGCGTCGCGTCCTTTTGCGCAAAGAGCACGTTCGTGCGCAAAACGCGGTAGGCTTCCGCGTGCGGACTGTCCGGCCCCTCCTCCAGCAGCGACCCGACATTCTGCGGAATGACGCCCAGCACCGGGGCCTGCAAAGCCCGCTCCACGTCATCGATTGTCTTCACGCTCGTGTCGAGATACTCGATGAAGAACGCCAGGCCGACACCCACCAGCAAGCCCACCACCACCCCCAACGCGACGTTGAGCGGGATATTCGGCAGGAATGGCTTCTGGCTTGGCTCGGCCGGGTCCGTGATTTCCACGATGGATTGCTTGGGCAGGCTCATGTCCACTTGCTCCTGGATGATCTTGTACTTCATCGTCTGGAGAATGTTCCGCTCGGTGTCCAACTCGGTCTTCTTCAGGAAGTATGGGCGATAGACGTTTGCCTTGGACACGTCATTGTCCCTGGCTTGCTGGACGCTGTTGGAGATGACGTTCAAACGGGCCTCCGTTTGGGCCGTCACATTGGACAATCCGAGCATGATGCCATCGAGCCGGTCGTCGATTTGGCGATTGATAACCTTGATGACATCCACCACCCGGACCACGTCCGGATTCTTTACGCCGTTGTCGGTGCTCAGGCTGGCGAACCGTTGTTCCGCGTCGTTCAGGCGCAAAATCAGGTCGTTCAAAGCAGCGTCATTCACCACCGTGAGCACCGCCTTTTGCAACTCCTTTCGGGAAAGTGTCTTCAACTCGTTCAGCTTGGCCCTCTGGAAGGCCAGTTCCGTCTCCGCGCTAATGCGCTCCTGCTCCAAGCGACGCAATGTCTCCGGTTCCAATGTGGTGGACGGCCCGCCGCCACCCGAGGCAATCGAGTCCGAAATTTTGTATTTGTCCATCAACGCGCCCACTTCGCTTTGGAGAGCGGTCACCCGGTTGTACTGATTGGTATACTCGAACTGGAGCTTGCCGATGCCGCGGACGGACATTTCCATGCGCTGGTCGAGGCGGTATTGTTTGTATACCTCGGCAATGGTTTGGGCGATCTTGGCCGCGTCGTCCGGTTTCTCGTCGCGAACACTGATTTCAATCAAGGAGGTGTTGCGCGATTGCCGCACGTCAATGTGCGCTTTCAAAATCTTGAACGTCTCAGCGTCCTTCAACGGCGCTGTCGCCTCAAATTTCTTCATCCACTCCCGGTTGAGATCCAGTTTTTCAATCACTTTGTACAACACCGCCTTGGATTGAATCCGCTCAAACTCCGTCTGGATGAAGTAAGGATCATACTGGTTGAAGCTCTGGCGCTCGAACAGGCCCGGAATGTCCGAGCTGTCCTTTTCCACCGAAATGCGCACTGTGCTCTGGTACTGCTTGGGGAGAATCACCGTGACCACCGTGGTGGTGATAACCACCAGCAAGAAAACGGAAAGAATGACGGCCTTCCGAATCCGGATAATCCGCCAATAATCCAAAAAGTGCAGTTTGGAATCTGCGTTTGCCGCGGAACTGTTTGGTTTTGCTGCTTCCATAAAAAAAAGGGAGGCTAGATGTTTTTTCCAGCCTCCCGTCTGAATTCAAAGGATGATGATCAATACACCGCGCGAACACCAATGTAAACGCGGTTACGGTCAAAGGCGCGGCCAGCCAGATCGGAATCCAGCTTGTCGTAAGAATAACCGGCCTCAGCCGAGAAATATTGGTTGAACTGATAAGAGAAGTTCACACCCAAGCTGTAGTAGTCGTCCGCCTGGCCGTCAATCGTGCCACCATTAAACTCGCCATGCTGGAACTGCCCCATGAGATTCCCCTTGAACTTCGCGGTGAACTTGTGGGTCAGCGAGGCGTAAACCGTTGTGCTCTCCTGGTCGATCGTGGGCGTCGCGCCACCCGCGAAGAATGCCACGTCCGTCTGGTTGCGGGCGTGCCGCACGCCAACTTGCAAAGAGCTGCCTTCCATGTAAGTCCAGGTTCCGCTGACGTCCACATACGGGCTGACCTGATTGTCATCCATGGTGGGCAGCGCGTTCTGGTACTCGGTGATCTGGGCGCCAGCGCGCAATGAGGCACTGAGATACTGGTTAAAGACCTGGTCAACTCCGCCGTAAACGTAATGCGACTCGCTGTCGCGCACGTTCGGGTTGATATAGGCCGCCGGCGGGGTCACGAGCGAGTCCTTGCTCGTGTGATCAACCAAATTGTACTGGTAACCGAGCAGCAAAACCGTGGATTGCAGCGCCGTCCAACGCAAATTGAACGTCACCAAATGCTCCATGCGGTCCAAGGCGGCCGAGTAAGAACTCGGGCCGGTCTGCTGGTAGTCGTAAAGCCCGTTGGAATATCCAAGAACCACCGACAACAACTGTGTGAGCTCGCCCGTATAGGTGGCGTTGGCGTTGTTGTGGATGTTGTTGCCATCACTGCGCAGCGGGAAGGTCACCGCTCCAGAGGGCTCCAGCAACTCCGGCTCTTGCGCGATCACAAAGGAGTCGGTCAAGTCAAGCTTGTGGCCGGGGGTGAAGGCATGATTCAAGCGCGCGTTGACCACGTGGCTATGATCCGCCGAGTTGTTAACCCGGTCATCATAGTACTTCATCGTGTAGTCGTAGCTCAAACCCACGTAAGTTTGGTCCCCCGCGTAATTCAGCTTCACCGACGGCATCACCTCGAAGCCAAAGCTGTCCCGCGCCACATTGTCCGGGCGCATCGCGTAGTTGTCATCGTAAAATCCCCGAAGGCCGAGTGAGACGCTCCAGAACTTTGACGTCTCCATTGAACTCAGTCCAGACGAGTTGGCAGCGTGAAGACTGGCAACCCCAAGCGCAGTAATACCGGCCGTCGCGAAGATTTTTTTCATATCTTAAATGATTCCTGTTTCAACGATTTCGCCCAACTTCCGCTGTTATTTGAAAAAACAAGGACGTTTTACGTTCAATAAAAATACCTGTCAATGAGTTTTCACCCCGGCCGTGCGGTTTGCCTGCCTCGCCAGCCTGTCTCCATTGCGCCCTCGTGTCTTGTCTCCATAAACGGACACTTTTGGCGCAACCCAGCCGCTTCCAACCCGCCTCCGGTCCGAGCGAGGCAAATTCCCTGCAGGAAACATGCCGAGTTACGGAATACGCGGAAGATAATTACATTGCGCCGTCAAAGTCCATCCTTAATTTCTGCCATGTGGTCGCGGGTGCCGTCACTTCGCGCCCCGGATTTCATGAACCAGCCCGGCATTACGCCGTCCGCCCCTTCCCCACCGGCCGCCTCCCTGCGCCTTTTAATCTCCATCAATCTCTTGCAGACGTGGCGGCGGCTCAAATCAACGCGCGAGCAATCCCGTCTTTTGAGCGCCTTTATCGGCCTGTTTGTTTTTGGATATGTGGCGTTGTCTTTTCTCTTGTTCCGCCGGGGCCTCAAATTTGTGGGCTCCTTTCCGGGTCTCGGCAGCTTGCTGACGGAGCGGCTGCTTTTTTTGCTGTTCGCCTTCCTTTTCGGCCTGTTGCTGATTAGTAATCTGGTCATCGGCTACACCAATTTTTTCCGGAACCGCGAAACTGCCTTCCTTTTTTCCCTGCCGGTGCCGGCCCAAACCATCTTTCGCTGGAAGTTTCTTGAGTCCACCGCGCTCGCCTCCTGGGCGTTTCTCTTTTTGATCGCGCCGTTGCTGGCCGCGTTTGGCATGACTCGCGGGGCCGCATGGCATTTCTACATTGTCACAATACTGCTCGTCGCCTTGTTCATCGTCCTCCCGGCCGTGGCCGGGGCTTGGTGCGCGGTGACGGTCGCGCGCTACCTGGACCGCCGCCTGTTTCAAATTGTGGCGGTGGGCGTGGCCATCGTCATGCTGGTGGCCGCCGGCCTTTGGTTCCGTCCCGAGCCGATCACGGATGACATGCTGGAGACCCGCGTGCTGGCGGTGCTGGACCGGTTGCTCGAAAAGACGCGGTTCGCGCAGTTCCCGCTGCTGCCGAGCTATTGGCTTTCCGCCAGCGTCCTCAACTGGCTGGAAGGGGCCCGCGCTGCCGCGAGTTTCTTCTTTTTGATTCTCCTCAGCTACGTTGCCCTCTTCGGATTTCTCGCGTTTACCCGGATGGGGGACGCCTTTTACGAGGCGGCCTCGATCGTCCACAGCCGGTCCGGCGTGTTCAACCGATGGGCCTGGCTGCAACGGCGGCCGCGCGCGGCCTTCCAATATCAATCCGGCGCGGCCGAACGGGCCATCAGCCTGCTGCGCTGGATTCCCCCCGATTCCCGCGCCATGCTGCTCAAGGACGTCCGGGTGTTCTGGCGCGACACCTCGCAATGGGGCCAAACACTCATGCTCTTCGGCCTGCTGGGGGTTTACACAATCAATCTGCGACAGTTCTCCCAGCAGCTCACCAATCCCTTTTGGGTCAATGTTGTCTCCTTCCTCAATCTCGGCGCGTGCGCCCTGAATCTGGCCACACTCACCACTCGCTTTGTCTTTCCGCAATTTTCTTTGGAGGGCAAGCGACTTTGGATCGTTGGCATGGCGCCGCTCGGCCTGGCCAATGTGGTTCGCGCCAAATTTTGGCTGGCGAGTTACACCTCTTTGGTTCTAACCCTCGGTCTCATCGGCCTTTCCTGCCACATGCTCCGCATGCCGTGGGATCGCACCTGCTATTTTGCCGTGGCTGTTGGAATCATGACTTTCACCCTCAATGGCCTGGCCATCGGCCTGGGCGCTTTGTATCCCAATTTCAAGGAGGACAACCCGGGCAAAATCGTAAGCGGTTTCGGCGGCACCCTGTGCCTGGTGCTCAGCTTTCTCTACATCGTGGCGTCGGTGGTCATCCTGGCGCTGGCCTCCCCGTGGTCACGTGTCGTGCTGAAATCGCCTGTCCTCATCGCGGGCGGCTGGGTCGCTTTCGCCGCCCTTTCCCTGGCGCTGGGCTGGCTTCCATTACGGCTGGGCCTGCGCCACGCGGCGCGATTTGAGATGTGACCGCCCTACGACGCAAACAGATCGAGCTGCGGATTGGGCGCCAGTTGCTGCAATTTTTCCCGCTCGGCCCGGTGCCTTGATGGCTGCCGCACGGTTCCTTCCGGAGTGAGTTCGCTCTCCTCCAAATTGCGCAGGATCACCTTGGCGCGCTCGACCACCGCCTTCGGCACCCCCGCGAGTCTGGCTACCTGAATGCCGTAACTCTTGTCGGTTCCACCCTCGACGATCTTGCGGAGAAACACGATCTGGTCGTTCCACTCGCGCACGACCACGTTGTAATTCTTAAGCCGCGGCAACCGCGCCGCCAGCTCGGTCAACTCGTGGTAATGCGTCGCGAAGAGGGTCTTGGCCCCGGTGACATTATGCAGATGTTCCACGATGCTCCACGCGAGACTCAGGCCGTCGAACGTGCTCGTCCCCCGGCCAATTTCGTCGAGAATAACGAGGCTGCGGGCCGTCGCGTTGTTCAATATGTTCGCTGTCTCGCTCATCTCGACCATGAAGGTCGATTGTCCCCGGGCCAGGTCGTCGCTCGCGCCGATGCGGGTGAAGATGCGGTCCACCAAGTCCACCCGGGCGCGTGCCGCCGGAAGAAATGACCCCGTGTGGGCGAGCAGGGTCAACAACGCCACCTGCCGGATGTAAGTGCTCTTGCCCGCCATGTTTGGACCGGTGATCAACGCGATCTGCCGGTCCGCGTGGTTGAGATCGGTGTCGTTCGGCACGAACTGCTCCCCCGCGACGTTTTGCTCCAGCACCGGATGCCGCCCGTCCCGCAATTGAAGCAACCCTGCGTCCTTCACTTCGGGGCAAGTGTAATTGTGAAGCCGCGCGGTCTCCGCGAAGGAGGCGAGCACGTCGAGTTGGGCCAGCGCCCCGGCCGTCTGCTGGACCGGTTTCAAATCCGCCAGCGCCCGCTCGCGCACCTGCTGGAACAAATCATACTCCAGCTTCATGCTCCGCTCCTCGGCGCCGAGAATCTTTCCCTCCATCTCCTTCAACTCCGGCGTGATGAAGCGCTCGCCGTTCGCGATGGTTTGTTTGCGGATGTAATGCGGCGGAACCTTGTCCAGGTTCGCGCGGGTCACCTCAAGATAATAACCAAACACCGAGTTGAACCGCACCTTCAGCGACGCGATGCCCGTGCGCTCGATTTCCTGCTGCTGGAGTTTTGCCACCCAGTCTTTGCCGCCCCGCGAGGCGGAGCGCAATTCATCAAGGTCCGGCGAGAACCCGTCGCGGATCATGCCCCCTTCTTTCAACGCGAGCGGCGGCTCGTCCGCGATGGCACGCCCGATCATGTCCACCAGTTCCGGCAATTCCGCCAATTGCTCGCGGAGCGTCGCAATGAGGCCGGCTGGTCCGCCTCCCGCGCCCGGCGCCTCTTCCGAAAGCAACTCGCCCGCGCGCCGTCCCGTCGCGGCGGCCTCCGCCACGCGCGCCAGAATTTCACGCAGACCGGGCAATTGCTCCAGCGCCAGCCGCAACGCGAGCAGGTCCCGCGCGTTGCCGGAGCCGGCGCTCAACC
>CAZMLP010000585.1:0-1684 GCA_964566745.1 uncultured Verrucomicrobiota bacterium
CAGGCCTTTCTCGATGCGATCAAGGGCGGGAAGGGCTTCGTGGGCATGCACTCGGCGAGCGACACTTTTCACGGCGAGAATGGCGCGGTGGACCCGTACATCGAGATGATCGGCGGCGAGTTCAAGACGCACGGCGCGCAGGTCGGCGTGGAGTGCCTGGTGCAGGACACGAAACATCCGGCGGTGAAGCATTTCGGCGAGAGCTTTTGCATCCAGCAGGAGGAAATCTACCAGTTCATCAACCATGACGAGGCGAAGGTTCACGAGCTTCTGCTGCTCGACAAGCACCCGAACGACAAGAAGAAGCCGGGCCATTTCGCGGTCTCCTGGTGCAAAATGTATGGCAGCGGCAAGGTTTTCTACACCTCGCTCGGCCATCGCGAGGATGTCTGGGAAAACAAGGTGTACCAACAACACATCCTTGGCGGCATCCGTTGGTCACTCGGCCTGGAGGAGGGGGATGCCACCCCGCAGGTCAAGTGAGCCGTTGATTGACGTTTGTCACCGCTCCCATCGCCATCAAAGAATTGCCCTGACAGCGCGCCCGCGACGCGCAAGAGTCTCCTGGAGACGCAAATGAACAACGACGCAACGCAGCCCGATTTGAACCGCCGCCGCTTCCTGCAAAGCAGCTCCTTCGCCAGCCTCATGATGATGATGGGCGCCGTGGAGTTGAAAGCCGAGGACAAGCAGGAGGAGGATCCGGCAAAGAAGTACGCCGGCGAGCCGATGAAGCTCGGTGTGATCGGCACCGGCATCTACGGCCGCGAGATTCTCAAAACGCTCGCCGTGCTGCCCGCCGCGAATGTCATTGCCATCTGCGACACCTACGAGCCGATGCTGAAGCGGGCCAAGACCAACGCGCCCAACGCCGAGACCCACGCGGATTACAAGCAGTTGCTCGCGAACAAGGACGTGAAGGCGGTGATCGTCGCCACGCCGAGCCACCAGCACAAGCAGATCGTCCTCGACGCGCTGGCGGCCGGAAAGCACGTCTATTGCGAGGCGCCGCTGGCGCACACCATCGAGGATGCCCGGGCCATCGCCCTCGCGGCCAGGAACGCGCCGAAGCTGAATTTTCAGGGCGGCCTGCAAATGCGGAGCAACCCGCAGCACAAGTTTCTGCTCGGGTTTGTCCGCACTGGCGCGACCGGGAAAAACCTCAAGGGCAGCGCCCACTGGCACAAGAAGGTCAGCTGGCGGCAAGCCTCGGCCAACCCGGACCGCGAGAAGGAGATCAACTGGCGTTTGCAACGGCAGAATTCTCCCGGCCTGGTCGGCGAGATCGGCATCCACCAGCTCGACGTGCTCGATTGGTACATCAACACCAAACCGGTCGCGGTGAGCGGATTCGGCTCGACCGTGATGTGGAATGACGGGCGCGATGTGCCGGACACCATTCAAGCCGTTGTGGAGTATCCCGAGGGGGTTCGCGTCAATTACGAGGCCACGCTCGGCAGCAGTTACGACTCCAGCTCGGAGACGTTGTTTGGCGTCGATTCCGCGATCCTGCTGCGCCAGAACAAGGCGTGGTTGTTCAAGGAGGTGGACGCGCCGCTGCTCGGCTGGGAAATCTACGCCCGCAAGGACAGCTTCATGGACGAGACCGGCATCGCGCTTGTGGCGGACGCCACCAAGTCAATCAAAGTGGCCAAGCCGGGCCAGGACAACGGCCTGGCCGAGG
>CAZMLP010000586.1:0-12504 GCA_964566745.1 uncultured Verrucomicrobiota bacterium
TAAATGGTGTCGCTGAGAAAATCGTTGAACTCGTGATGCCAGAGTTGCTTGCCGGTCTCGGCGTCAAAGCAGCCGATCGATTCCTGCAAGTCCGGGCCTTCACCGACATAGCCGTTGATGTAGAGTTTGCCGTTCGCGATCACCGGGGCGGATTGGCCGGGGTAATCGGCGGTCCAGAGGGTGGCCTTGGCGTCAATTTTATCCGGCAGGCCGGTCTCTTTGGAGGTGCCGTTTTGTTCCGGGCCGCGCCAGTTCAGCCAGCCGCGCGCGTCGGCATGGGAGGCAAGCGGGAGGAGCAAGGCGCCGGCGAGCAGGGCGACGCCATTCGGGGAAAAGCGGAGCGGAGATTTCATAAGAGTTCTCTCTGGGCGCGCGCGGGCGCAAACGACCTGGCCACACGTTTCTGTGCTTCCCAGGTGCAACGGACTATTCTACACCTCTACGGGCTTTGCAACCGAAATGATACTTACACGTATCAATTCCGAAGTATTGGACACATGGCCGAACCAAAGCATTCAAACAGCGTGCCGCTCGACTCTCCCGAGCGCCGCCGCCTTCCCCTTTTGCTCCGTCGTTCCTGGTATGGCTTGAACCAGGCCTTCCGCCGGCGCATTGCCCCCACGAAGGTCACACCGGACCAGTTCACCGTGATGCGCACGCTACTCGAAGGGGACTCCAAGGGCATGACGCAGTGCGAGTTAACCGCGGCGATGTCCAGCGACCCGAACACGGTGGCCTCGCTGCTCGAACGCATGGAAACCGCCGGCTGGCTGGAGCGGCGCCCGCACGAGAAGGACCGCCGCGCCTACCGCATCCGCTTGCTGGCGCCCGGAAAAAGGAAATACGCCGAGGTGCGGGAAATCGCGCTGGCGTTGCAGACGGAGATTCTACGGGTTCTCCCGGAAGAGCAACGGGAAGTGTTTTTGAACAATCTGGACGCCGTGGCTGCTGCTTGCCGGGCTGCGGCGGATGTCTCGCCGAAGAAGGGGTGAGCCAGCCGGTAGAAAATTGTAACCGGAGGCAACAGGGGAAACGGAGGGGAGTCCAAACTCTCGGCTGTCCCGGTTCGCTCAGGTTCAATTTTACCCTGGTTTCATGGTTCCACTTTGATCTTGATTTGCGGAATCGGAGGCGTTGCCTCGACGACCTGCGCGACTTCCATCAAGTGGATTTGCCGGCGCGCGGCCAATGCCTGCGGCAGTCGCGGAAACTCCCGAATAATGCGCTCCAAGATGGCCTTGGCGGCGGGTTGATCGTGCCGGTATTTTTGGTGCCAGGCGGCGATCCAGCCCAACCATTCGGCGCGCTTGCGCTCGGGCTGGTCCGGCAGATCAAGCAATAATTGCAGTTGCTCGATGGCAAGGTCGGCTTTGCCCAAACGATCCGCCAAGGCGATGGCGAAGCTCTCCCGCGCGGCAATGTTATTGGGATTCCGCTTTAGCTTCCCGGCGTATTTGTTCACCTCGGCGATGGCCTCGCGCCGGGAGAGCGGTTTTTGCGCGAGATGCTCCTCGTCCGCTGTGCTTTCGTTGAGCGCGGGGAGCCGCAAGACAGGCACCGCCTGCTTTTCCAGCAATTCCTCGCGGTCGGCGGGCAATTGGTCGATTCGTTGTTTCGCCATGCGGGCGAAATGCGAGTCGGGAAATTTTTGAATGATGGTATCGAGCGCGTGACGCGCGGCGGCGGGATTCTCGCCAATCCGCAGGTGCCAGTCGGCCAGTTGGTGGAACGCGAGCGTGGCCCGCGCGGGGGGGACGTTTGGCTGCTCGCACAACTCGCGCACGGTTTTGTCAGCGCTGGCGAGGTCGCGAAACTTGGTGGCGTACATCTCCGCGAGCATCAGCCAGCCTTGCGTGTCGTCCTCCTTCTTTTCCAATTGCCCGATCACCTCCTGCTCGGCCTCGGCGTAGTTGCCGCGATTCAGTTGCGCGATGGCGCGCGCGTAGCTGGGCAGGATTTTGCGCGTCTCAACGAACGGCAGTCCGAAATGGACCGCCGGCAGCAGCGGAATGAGGAACGCGTAGCCCAGAGCGGCCCAGCCAAAGAGATGCACGGTGGACCACATGAACGGCAGAGAGCAAACGAGGCAGATGAGCGCGATCAACCCCGGCTCACGATAATCGCTGGCGCGCGAATGAATGTCCGCGAGGAGCCATGCCAGCGAGACGGCCGCCCAGCAGGCGGCGATCACTTGGATTGTGCCGAGAATCAGGTTGAGCCGCCCAAAAAACAGGGCCGGGCCAATCTTGGGAATTTCCGCCACTCCGGGCATCAACGGGGAAACGCCCGGAATCCAGCTTAAATTGCAGGCGAGCCATACCAACGAGGGAAAGGCCAGGCCCCTCACCAGCCAGGCCCAGACACGGCGAAGCTCCTCGCGATTGTCCTCGCCGTGCAGCAGCATCCAGTAATGGATCGTGCCCGCACCCATAACTACCGCGAGGAAGGTGGAGATGGCGCCGCTCATTCCAACACATAGACTACGCCAGCCGCCGGGAATTCCGCCATATTTTTGCGAAAGTGGCAGGCTGGGAGTGGAAATAACTTAAAACATTGAGCCAACCGTTCGACTCAAAAGCTTTTTTGCGACGACACGCGCATCCGTGTGGCCCGCATAAAGCTTTCATCAGCGATTCCGCGGGAAGTTTTCTGGCGCATGGTTGGTTTGCGCCCAAGCGTGTGTAATTTGTTCGCTATACTCTTGCGAGGCTTTGTGCCCTCCTTTCCGCAGCGCGTCCAAAAACCGAGTTTTCACTTGGATGGCCTCGTTTCTTTCCAAATCGTCGATAATGATTTCCAGCCTTTTGATTTGGTGCAGAACACCGCCCCCAATGAAGTTTGGTGAAATGTGCCTCGAACCCGAGAATTCCAAAGCAATTTTCCAGACTGGAAAGCCGGTGAGGCCCGGCAGCCCGTTTGTCGTCGCAAGCGATCCAAATGAAGTTGGACCTGACTCAGTTCCTATTTTTAACGGGCCAATTAAAGTATTTGTCCGGCAATTGCCGCTGTCGTAATCGATTTCGATTTGAGTGACCGGATTGAGCACGCAATAAGTCGCGCGGGCAGTTGTGAAAAAAAGTGCAGCCAGGATCAGCAGGCTGGCCAAGGAAGTCCGTTTCATGCGAGGCATGATCTATACAAACAGGAGCCACGTTCTGCCGCGGGTAAAATATAATACCTCGGCTGACCTTTGAACAGCACGACAGTCAAGCGTTTTCCACTAAAACTGTCGCAGGAACCGCGTGTCGTTCTCGTAGAAGAGGCGGATGTCGTTGATGCCGTAACGGATCATCGCGATGCGCTCGATGCCGAAGCCAAAGGCCCAGCCGGTCCAGACTTCGGGATCGTAACCAACCGTCTCGAAGACTTGCGGATGGACCATGCCGCACCCGGCGATTTCGAGCCAGTCCTTGCCCATCTTCTTCACGAGCGCGCTGGAGAAATCGATCTCAAAGCTTGGCTCGGTGTAACTGAAATAGTGCGGACGGAAGCGAGTCTTCACGTCGTTGCCCAGCAACTCGCGGAAGACGAATTCCACCGTGCCTTTGAGGTCGCCGACCGTCACGCCCTTATCCACATAAAGCCCCTCGATTTGATGGAACGTGGGGTTGTGGGTGGCATCCGCGTTGTCCCGGCGATAAACGCGCCCGGGCGCGATGATGCGCACCGGAGGCTGTTGCTTCTCCATCACCCGGATTTGCACTGAGGAAGTGTGGGTGCGGAGCAGGGGACGCTGGTCGAGCGCGAGATAAAAAGTGTCTTGCGAATCGCGCGCCGGGTGGTCGGCGGGGGTGTTGAGCGAGTCGAAGCAATGATAGTCGTCCTCGATCTCCGGGCCGTCCGCAACCACGAAGCCGATCTTGCGGAACGCGCGGACGATGTCGTCCGTGACCTGCGTGAGCGGATGGAGCTTGCCGGGCGCGCGACGGCGGCCGGGCAGGGTGAAATCGGTTGGCTCCTTGGGCAGGGCGGCCTTCAATTCGAGATCCGCGCGGCGCTCCGCAAGGGCGGCCTCCAATTCGACTTTGGCGGCATTGACGGCCTTGCCGGCGGCGGGCTTCTCCTCCTTGGGCAGCGCGCCAAGCTGCTTCATCAAGGCGGTGAACTTGCCATTGGCCCCGATCCAATTGCCCTTGGTCTGCTCCAGAGCGGCGAGGTCAGGCGCGGCGCGAAGGTCGGCCAGCGCGGCTTGTTTCAACGGATCGATTTCTTCAACAAAGGACGCCATAAGGTGAGGGGTTTAATGCCGGAAGTCTGAACAAATGTCACAGCAGAAATTTCCTCCAATGTCGCTGGCCGCAGGTCGCGAAAGCAAAACAGGCGACCGGTGAGGGTCGCCTGTCGCATGAAAAACCGGATCCGGCGCTTACGCTTTGGCGGTGGAGGTCTTCGACTTCAACGCGTCCTGGGCGATCTTGACGAGCTCGCCGAAGGCGGCGATGTCCGTCGCGGCCAGGTCGGCGATGATTTTGCGATCCAGCGCGACTTGGGCGGCCTTCAGCCCCTCAATGAGGCGGCTGTAGGTGATGCCGGCGGCGCGGGCGGCCGCATTGATGCGGATCTGCCATAGGGCGCGGTAGCTGCGCTTCTTCGCCTTGCGGTCGCGGAAGGCGTATTGCCGGCCGTGGTCGAGGGCGTCGGAAGCGTAGCGGTAAAGTTTGGAGCGGCGCATCCGGAAGCCTTTGGCGGCCCGGATCATGCGTGTGCGGCGCTTGCGGGAGGCGGGAGCGTTGGTTACTCGCATAGGTTGCTAAAATCGAAAGAGTGGAAAAGCCGGGCCGGTTAATGGCTGAAAGGCAGGTTTTGAGTGATGCGGTATGTGTCGGTCGCGTCCACCTGCTTGGCTTCACCGAGGTTGCGGCGGCGCTTGGAGTTCTTGGAGGAGAGGAGATGGCGTCGTCCAGCGCGGGAACGAAGCACCTTGCCGGTGGCGGTTATCTTGAACCGCTTGGCCACCGACTTTCGCGTTTTGGTACCTTTGGGGCGTCGCATAAAAGTTACACTTTCTCAAAAAGAGCGGGCACCCTAGGCGTGTTCCGCGACCTTAGCAAGAGGTTTTTTAGGGATTTTGCAGCGGCGGCAAGCCGGGTCGCGGGCACGGGAAAAAGCCTTGAAAAACACTGTTCCCCACAGTTTGACAATTTTACGGATGGCTTTGCGGTTTCAAAGGCAACCAAGGAGAACGAACTCGCGCCACCAGCCCGGGCGTCGGGACGCACACTTGCGCGGTCAAAATGCGCTTAACAAGCCGTTTGCGTTCAAACCAAAAGTCTGATATGGGTGGCGGGTGTGCAGACCGCCAAGTTTTGATCGCGTGACCCGACGACCATAGCTTTTTGACGCCTTGGCTGCCAATCCCTTTATGAAACGTAGTGCCTGCCTTGTCCTTTTTGTTGCCCTGATGCTGCTTTTAATCCAGCCGTTGCGGGCCGCCGGGTTGGATATTTCGTGGACGGGGTTGATCGACAACAAATGGAGCACGCCTCTGAACTGGAGCCTGGGCCGATTGCCATTAATAGGAGAAAGGGTGGGCATTGGCGGACCGCTGGGGCTGGGAGGGAATTACACCATCCAACTGGACGTTGATGTCACAATCAAGGGTTTGGAAGTAGGCAGCGGACTGCTGGGAGGAACGCAGGTTCTTGATCTAAACGGCCATACGATCACGCTGGCCCAGGATGTGGAGGTGGGAAGCAACGGCAAACTGAAGATCTCCAGCGGCGCGGTGGCGGGTGTGGCGGATATCACTGTGGATTCAGGCGGGGTGATCGACTGGCAAGGCGGGACCCTGGGTGGTTCCGGCCAGGTGAATATTTCCGTTGGCGGCGCTTTGAACATCAGCGGCTCCAGCAACAAAACTTTGGGGGACGGCAAAGTGATCAACAACGCCGGCACGGTGACTTGGACTGGCTCCGGCAACGTGGAAGGCCAGAATGGCGGTGTGATCCACAACAGCGGCACGTTTGAGATCCAGACGACGGCGACCCTGGATTATCTTGGGAGTGGCGCGGTGCCCATCATTGACAACACGGGCACACTCAAGAAAAGCACGGCTGGCACGACGATCTGCGAGTTTGACCTGCAGAACAGCTCATTGGTTTGGGT
This sequence comes from uncultured Verrucomicrobiota bacterium, assembly GCA_964566745.1. Lineage (GTDB taxonomy): Bacteria > Verrucomicrobiota > Verrucomicrobiia > Limisphaerales > CAZMLP01 > CAZMLP01. The sequence continues at coordinate 6,106 of CAZMLP010000586.1, forward strand.
TTCCTCGGGCACGCTGGTTTTGAACGGCGGCGGATCGGGCGACGGGCAGTTCAAGGTGGACGCCCCGGCGGAACTCGATTTCTCGGCGGGGGCTTACACGCTTAATAACGGCGCGTCCTTCACCGGGGCCGGCCCGGCGGTTTTGACCGCGGGCGGGACCGTGTCACTCGCGGGGAATGTCGCCGCGACCATATTCAATATCACCGGGGGCACCCTCTCCTCGTCTGTGAACGGGGCCATGACAATTTCGGGGAGCATGAGCTGGCAGGGGGGGACAATGGATGGCAACGGGAGGGTTACCTTCGGCAATCTGTCTTTCCTCGGTATTAGCGGCGCCGGCCCCAAGGGACTGATCAACGGTTGGACTTTGAACAACGATGGCACAGTCCTTTGGACCGGAACGGGCAACATTTTTGGATACAACGGCGGGCAAATTAACAACGCTGGCGTCATCGACATCCAAACGGCGGCCGGTTTTGATTACCAGGATGCTGGCGCCGTTCCAGTCATCAACAACACCGGAAGCATCCAGAAGTCGATTGATCCGGGGACGACCACGGTGGAGTTTGTCTTTAACAATAGCGCAGTGGTGAGCGCCAAGGCAGGCGTGCTCCAATTGAATGGCGGGGGAGCAAGCAGCGGCTCTTTCCAAGTGGATCCCTCGATCACTGTGGTATTCGGCGCCGGATCGCCCAGTCTTGAGAGCGGGGCGAGTTTCACCGGCAGCGGGTTGGGGGTGGTGGACGGCGCCAACCTGACGTTGAACGGCAACTCCTCGGCGGATAATTTCAAGTTGTTGTCGGGTTCGCTGACTGGAACAGGCACGTTGACGGCGAACAGTTCTTTCAATTGGACCGGGGGAATTATGAGCGGCCCGGGCACTTTGAAGATCGCCGCCCCGGCAACGCTCGCCTTGGCGGGAAGTTCCGCGATGCGACTCGCAAATGGCTGGAACCTTCAAAACCTCGGCACGGTGACGTGGAGCGGCGCGGGCAACCTGGAGGGGCAGAACGGCGGCAATATTCAAAACAACGGACTGTTTGACGTCCAAGTGGACGCCTCGTTCGCCTATGTTAGCGGCACATTGCCCGCATTTGTTAACGGGGGGACGCTCAAGAAATCGGGCGCGGGGGGCGACACCCCGATGGGATTTTCCTACAGCGGCAGCGGGGCGGTGCAGGTGCTGTCGGGTCACATTCTTTTTCCGTCAGGCGGCACGTTTAGTGACGGCACCGCGGTTTCCGGGGCGGTCTCGCTTGACGGTGGAACGTTTGTTCTCGCGGGCAGTGTGAATTTGGGGAGCAACCTGCAACTGACTGGCGGCACCATCAACATCAGCCCCGGCGGCAGCAGCATTTCCGGCACATTGAAATGGACCGGCGGTTTTCTGGATGGCGGCAACACATTGACGATTTCACCCTCCGGCATCCTTGAACTGAGTGGCAGCGGCGCCAAACGGCTCAAGAACGGCTTTGTGCTCCAAAACAACGGGACCATCAACTGGCTGGCGGGTGATTGGGAGGGCGCCGATGGCGCGGTGATCGACAACTCCGGCACGATCGACATTCAGGGCGATCTGAAGATGAAGGATTTAGCCAGCGGTCTGACAACGTTCCTGGACAACACCGGAACGGTGCAAAAGAGCGCTGGCTCCGGCCAGGCGGACATCGGTTTTGACTTCGACAACCATGGGTCCGTGGAAGTGGATTTCGGCACATTGCGATTGCAGGCGGGCGGCTCCAGCAGCGGAGATTTTCAAATTGCCAGCGGGGCCACGCTGGCCTGGGTGAGTGGCACGCCTGAATTGACCGCGGGCGCCTCCCTCAGCGGGCTTGGCCTGGGTCTCCTGGATGGCGCGACGCTTACTTTGACCGGTCTTTCGACGGCGGACAATTTCGAGGTCCGCTCGGGAACTCTCACCGGTGACGGTGAACTGGACGCGCAGGCGCTGGCGTGGAGCGGCGGCGCGTTGTCGGGGCCGGGCAAACTGAAAGCCCTGGCGGGCCTTGCCATTAGCGGCGCCGCGGACAAGACGTTTGACGGTGGCTGGACGCTCTACAACTCCCTGGCCGGCACTTGGACCGGGGCGGGCGCCATCCAGGGCAACACGGCCACTTTCAACAACAGCGGCGTTTTGGACATCCAAACGGACGCGTCAATGGCGCTGTTTGGTGGCGCGACCGTCCCGGTGATCGACAGCACCGGCACCATCAAGAAAACGACGGGGACCAGCACAACGATTGGTTTCGTCGTCAATGAGGGCGGGGGAAGTGTGGAGGGGTTAAGCGGAACTTTAAGACTGACCGCGGGGGGATCCCTCGCCGCCGGGCTGGTGGCCGGCGGGGGCGCCACGCTGGAATTAGTTTCGGGTAATTTCGCCTTTGGCGGCGGAAACATCATTAACGGGTTCGGACACGTGGTCGCCGATGGCGCGACCTTGACATTGAACGGGCCGGTGTCCGTCACCGGCAACCTGGACTTGACGGGGGGGATTTTGACCGGCGCGAGCACTTTGACGGTGAACAGCGGTGCGGTGCTGGCCTGGACCGGCGGCGAGATGAGCGGCATCGGCACGATCAATGTGGCGGCGCTTGGCCAGTTTAATCTTTCCGGTGCTGGCGACAAATCGCTGCACGATGGCTGGGCGATTCAGAACAATGGAAACATGACGTGGGCCGGCGCGGGCAACATTACGGGGTTCAACGGGGCCACGATCCAGAACAACGGGACGTTTGAGATCACCAACGACCAATTGTTCGATTTCACCGGCGCGGGAACGCAGCCGACGCTCAACAACGCGGGCACATTGCTCAAATCGGGCGCCTCCGGGACGACAACCGTTGAGTTCGCTTTTAGCAACAGCGGCATCATCAATGTTCAAGTGGGGCAGTTGAGCCTGGCGGGCACGGGCGCGATCAACAATGGCTCCCAGTTCCAAGGCTCCGGCTCGGTCTCACTGGGCAGCAGTTTCGCGCTGAACGGCAACGTCCAGCTCGACAACGCCGTGCTGGGCAGCGGCACCTTCACGCTCAATGGCGACCTTGGCGGCGTGAACATGACCCTGGCGGGCGGCGTGCTGAAGGGCACCGGAACCTTGTCCAAGCAATTGATTTGGACCTCCGGTGAAATGGCCGGGCCCGGACAATTGACGGTGTTGTCGGGCGCCACGCTTACCCTGACCGGCGCCGCGAACAAGCAGTTGCACGGGGGGTTTATTTTGCACAATAACCTGAGCGGCCTCATTGTGTGGCAAGGGGCGGGCGACATCTGGGGTTACGATGGCGGCTCCATTGAGAACGAGGGCGACTTTAACGTCCAGAATGATCAAACTTTGGATTTCCGGGATTCCGGCGTCCGTCCCACCTTCGTCAACACGGGTCATTTCAGCAAGTCCACGGCCACGGGGGTCACTGTTTCCGAGTTTACCTGGTCCGGCGCGGGCACGGTGGACATTGGCACCGGCACGTTCCGGCTGACGCAGGATGGAACCCTCGCCGGCGGCTACTTTGTGGAAACGGGCGCGACCATAGAGTTCCCCAGCGGGGCGCATTCAGTGACAGGCGGGACCGAGTTTGACGGTTCCGGTCAAGTGCTGGTCAATGGCGCGACACTTTCCCTCGACGGGGACGCGACCTTGGATGGCAAGCTAACCTTCTCCGCAGGCACAATCAGTGGCGCCCACATTCTCACGGTCAACGGGCTTCTGACGTGGACGGGTGGGGATCTGAGCGGCGTCGCGACCATCGAAGTTGTTGGCGGAGGGGAGTTGGACATCAATGGCTCGTCGGCCCTGCAGTTTCACGACGGGTTCAAGATTCAAAATGACGAGAACGGCACCATCCGGTGGAGTGGCGGCGGCGACTTGTCTGGATTCGAGGGCGGGACCATTGAGAACAACGGTGTGTTTGAGATCGCGAATGACCAGACGCTGGCTTACGGGGGGGCGGGCGGCGTCCCGGGGCTCATCAACACATCCACGGGAACTCTGCGGAAGACGGGCGGCTCCGGGGTGACGACGGTGGAAATCACCTTTGAGAACGCCGGGCATGTGGATATCCAGTCGGGTTCGATCAATTTCGCCAATGGCGCCACACTGGACAACGGGGCCACGCTGGGCGGCGCGGGAGCCGTGCAACTCTCCGGCGGGACCTTCGATTTCAGCGCCAACTTGACCCTGCAAAATGTCACGTTGACGGGAGGCACGCTCTTCCTGAACGGAGATTTTGACGCGAATAATGTGGTGTTCGCCGGAGGGACGATCCAAGGAGGCGGCGGTTTGACCGGCACTTTGACCTGGACTGGCGGTGACTTGGTGGGCCCGGGCGCCATTAGTGTCACCGGCGGGGCGGATTTATTCATCTCCGGGAGCGCCGACAAGATCCTTGATGGTTATGCCCTGAACGTCCTCCCTGGCGGGACAATCCAATGGAGCGGAGCGGGCAATCTGGTGGGCAACAACGGCGCCTCGATTCAAAATGACGGATTGTTCGACATCCAAAATGACCAGATGTTCCATTTGGGCGGCGCTGGATTGAACTCGAGCCTTGTAAACTCGGGCACACTGCAAAAGTCCGGCGGTTCGGGCGTGACGACGGTGGAGTTTAATTTTGAGAACTCCGCCACGGTGGATGTCCAGACCGGGAAGATTACGTTCGCCAATGGCGCCACCCTGGACGATCACTCCACCTTGACGGGCGCGGGCGCTTTGGAACTGGCCGGGGGCAGCTTTAGTTTTGGCAATCACCTGACGTTGCACAATGTGACGCTTACCGGCGGCACGGTCACGCTGGGCGGGGAGTTTGACGGGTCGAACATCGAGTTCGCGGGCGGCACGGTCACCGGCACGGGCAAATTGGCCGGCCATCTCCTTTGGAGCGGCTCCGACTTTTTCGGACCCGGCGAATTGGAGGTGGAAAGCGGGGCCCAATTGGACATCGGCGGCGCCGCCAACAAGGTGTATCACGACGGGTTCGACCTCCGTAACGACAACCTCGGATCCATTTATTGGAGCGGCGCCGGGGACCTGCAGGGATACAACGGCGGCACGATCCGGAACGACGGCCTGTTCGAGATCCAGAACGACCAGACATTTGATTTCATGCATTCCGGCACGCGGCCCCTGTTTCAGAACAATGGCCTTTTGCGAAAGGCGGGTGGCAGTGGAGTGACGACGATGTGGCTGGACTTCGAGAATCACGGGCAGGTGGATGTCCAGGCAGGAACCCTCAGCTTTCCGAACGGCGCGGAAATGGATGGCAACTCTTTCTTGGGCGGCGCCGGAGCGGTGGACCTGGCGGGGGGAAGTTTCGATTTGAGCGGCAACTTGACGCTGCAAAACGTCACCCTAAATAACGGCACCCTCTCCTTGAGCGGCGCGCTGAGCGCCAACAATTTGACCCTGGCGGGCGGCACTACCACCGGCTCCGCCACTGTGTCTGGAACACTGAACTGGACTGATGGCGACTTAAGCGGGGCGGGCGAGTTGAAGATTTCCAGCAGCGCGACGTTGATCATCAGTGGCGCCGCCACGAAGAATTTTCACGGCGGATATATTATCCACAATTTGCCGGGCGGAAATGTGTACTGGTCCGGCGCGGGCAACCTGCGCGGTTACGACGATGGCCAAATCAAGAACGAGGGCACGTTCGAGATTCAGAATGACCAATCGTTTGATTACGGGGACTCCGGTCCCGTGCCGCAACTGCTCAATCTCGGGACGATTCGCAAGACCGTGGCAAGCGGCGTGACGACCGTGGAGTTCAGTTTCGAAAACGCCGCCACGGTGGACATCCAGGGGGGCTCGCTCAAACTGGTGAACGGGGCGACCCTGGACAGCAACACCTTTCTCGGCGGAAACGGCTCCGTGGAACTGGCGGCAGGCGGGTTCCTCTGGAACAACAACCTCACGCTGAAAAACGTCCGCGTCACCGGCGGAACACTGGCGCTCGGCGGCGGCTTTAACGCCGACAGTGTGGAGTTTGCGGGCGGTGTCGCCAGCGGAACCGGGACGATCTTGAGCGGCAAATTACTGTGGACCGGGACAGACCTGGCCGGGCCGGGACAATTGACGATTCCGAACGGAACGGAACTGGATCTCGCCGGGAACGGTGACAAGGTGTTTCACGACGATTTCAACTTTCAAATTGATAACGGTGGTCTGGTCAAATGGTCGGACGCGGGCAACTTCAAGGGGTACAACGGAGGCGCGATCCAAAACAACGGGGAATTTCAATTCTCCAACGACCAGTTGCTCGACTTCGCGGACACGGGGACTCGTCCGGCGTTTCACAACACGGGAACCCTCCGCAAGGCCGGCGGTTCCGGCGTAACCACCATGGAGTTCGCGTTCGACAACACGGGAAGTCTTAACATCCAGGACGGCGTTCTCGTGTTTCCGAA
>CAZMLP010000587.1:0-5658 GCA_964566745.1 uncultured Verrucomicrobiota bacterium
AGAGAACCACCAGCGAGTTCGAGCGGTCATTGGCCGAGATCTCAATCACCTCGTTCGGCGCCTTGCCGCCCATTTTTTGATAAAGCGGGGCGATCTCCTTCACCAAATCCTGCGCGCTCACGTTTTTCAAGGCAATCACCCGCACGGCGACGTCATGCGATTTGCCGGTGTCGAGCGCGTCAACCAGTCTTTTTACCAGGGCAATATTCTCGGTGTAGTCGGTGACCATGATTTGGTTGGCATGGTCGTCAATCTCCACCACGCCCTCTTTCGAGAGACCACTCTTGATCTTCTCCTTCACCTCGGCGGCCTGGATGTTTTTCAACGGGAAGAACCGGACCAGTTTCTGGCGTCCTTGCGGAATGTCCGCGCGACTCGAGTCCACGAGCTCGGGACTGAGCTTCGGCTCCTTGCCCTCCGGCACGAGCAAAATGGAGTTGTCCGACTCGATCGCGGTGACGCTCTCGAGCGCCAGCGCGCGGTAGATCAAGTTGACTGCCTCGCGCAATGTCAGTTTTTTGGAGCTGACGATGTTCAACTGGCTCTGAACTTGGGGATGCTTCACCACGCTTTTGCCGGTCGTTTGCGCCAGCCATTGCACAACCATGTCAATGTTGGCCCCTTGGAAGCTGACTTGAATCTCGTTGGTCGAGGAACTTTTGTCGCCCTCCACTTTGCCATCCTTGTCCGGCGCGACGGCCCCGGCGGCCTGGCCGGGCGGCTTGGGCGACGAACCAGAGTCGGTGGTGGTCGTCGCTGGCTTGGCAGCATCCGTTGACTTGGAGTCGCCAGACTTGGCCGTGTCCGCGGTTTTGCCCGCGTCGGCGTCCGCCTTTTCCGTCTTCTCGGCCTTTTTGGGCGCCTCCTGCGCTGTCAGCCAGGCCGCCGATGGCGCGGAGGCCAGGCAAAACGAGAGCAGCACGGCAGTGAGTCGAACCGGTCCCCTCGCCTGGGCCACGCGGGTGACGGAGAACTGTTGGAAATGGTCCGGGGAACTCATAACGGGATTTCGTCGCAGCAGCTTCATGGAACTACTCCTTCTCCTTGGTTTTGGGCATCAGGCTTTCACCACCCATGCCCGCATAAATGGTCAACTCCACCGGCTTGCCGTTTTCCTCCACGAGGACACGGTTAATGCCAACTTTCAGCAGCTTGACGCCGCCCAATTCGCCGCCCTCGCGGATCATGCCGGTCTGGCCATTGGGCGCGCGTAGAAAAACATCCGGGCCGGCAATGCCCAGCAGCCCCATCGGAATGGGGCGCATGACCGGCCCCAAAATCTCGCTTTGGGTGATCTTGTCCACATGCGAGCGGATTTTTTCGGGCAGATCGGACAGGTTCACATTGCCCGGACCGCCCATGCCCATCATTCCCGGCATGCCCGGGCCGCGCGGAGGCCGGCCACCTGGGCGCGCGCCCGCCACGGCATCGGGACCGGGCTTCGGCAAATCCCCCTTGGCGATGGTGTTGGCGCCGCCAGGTTTGCCCGCAACCGAGTTGGTCGAGGTGGCGGCAGCGTTGGTGTCGGCGCCGGAGGATTTGGCGGCTGCCGCGGTGTTCGTGCCGTTGGTGTTGGCATTCGCGGCCATCGTGGCGTTGGTGCCCGCAGAATTGGTTGAGCCCGCCACTTTATTCGTGGACGACTTGTCACCCTCTTTGCCCGCGGCAGAATTGGCCGTCTGCTTGGCGCCACCGGATGGAGACGCAGGGGTGGAAGCCTTCGGCGTGGCGAGGGAATTGGTCCCGGAAGGGAGCGACGGAATTTCCGGAATTCGCACCTGGTCAAAGCCGCGATTTCGCAGCGCGAGGTGCGAGAACTTCAGCACCAGCAGGGCGGCCAGGCCCAGGCAGATGATTTTCAAGACTGGCTCGGAACGCTCAAACACGCGACACCCCCGTTTTCTTCCATTGCTCGAAGTCGAGAATGGTGATGGTCACACTCATCTTGATCATGCCCGGCCGCGGGTCGGAATTGAGGGAAATCGTTTCCAAAACCAGCGGATAACCCAGGCTCTCGAAGCGGTGCAGAAAAGCCATGACCGCCGGGATCGGACCGGCGCCCTCCAGTTGAATCGTCGCCACGTCCTTGCCCGTGCTTTGACCGGGCGTCTCGCGAACCGGGCCGACCTGTATTCCGCCCGAAACGGCCGCTTTTTGAATCGCCGCGCTGGCCTCGGCAACCACTGTCGCGCGGGTCAGGCGGGACGGGTCCAGGTGGAAATCATCCATCAGCTTTTTCAGGCCGATGGCCCGCGCCTCGTAAGGCAGGATCTCCGCCTTCGCGAGCTCGGCGTCGCGAACCATTTGCTGGTAACTTGCGCGGCGCCCGTCGAGCGCCTTCCAGACGCGCATTCCGAAAAAGAGGACGAGGTAAACGCTTATGCCGATGGTGGCCAGCCGGACTGTGCGTTTCTCGCGGTCATTGAGTGCCTTCATGCGGTTAATCCTTTTTCTCCTTCGCGGCGGCCGGAAGATTCGTTCCCCCGGTCGAAGCCGGACCGTTCGTCGAGGCTCCCTCCTTCGCCGTCGCGCCATTCGTCGAGGGCGATCCTTTCGCGGGCGGGGCATTGGTGGAGGCCGCAGCCTTTCCCGGCGGGGCGTTCGTGGCGGATTTCGTGGAACTCTGCGCCGGTTTGTCGCCCGGCAACGGTTTGCGCAACGCAACAGGCTTCCATTGCGCGGTGATGCGGACGGTCAGGCGCTGGCGGTCCGGCGTGGGATTTTGCTCGGCGACCACGACGCTCGAAAACAGGCCGGACTCGTTGAGCTTCGAGCGGAGATCGGTCACCTGCTGGGAATTTTGCATCGTGCCGCGCAAGGACAAATCGCCTTGGTGGCTCATCGTGATCGCGTCAAAGCGGGACCCCGGCGGCGCGTTGTTCGCGAGAAGATAAAGCGTGTCGAGATAGGGCGACTGGTTGTTTTTCAGGAATTGAAGGAAGTCATACTCGCGGTCGATGGCGCTCAGGCGGGCCTTGGAAGACTTGATCCGCTCCAACGTCCGGGCGAGCGAGGGCTTGAGCACCAGCGCCTCGACGTACGGCAGGCCGGCAAACAACACGAGCAGAACCGACGCCGCGATGGCCCATTTCCACGGCGCGGGCGAGCGCGACCGCGCGGCGGCCGGGCCCGCGACCTCGCCTTGCAGAGAGATCAACGCGTCCGTATTGCCGGTTTCATCCATGCGCCGCAAGCCCAAGGTGGCGGCTGAATTCCCCGGCCCGACGGGCGCCTCGACCGCCTCGCAAACCGCGCGCCCGCCGAGGCGTTGCGTCAACGCGGCGGCAACTTCCTTTTGCCCGGTGAAGCGCCCCACCAAATACAACCGTTCGCCCAGCCCTTTGCCGGGCAGGCGATTCGCCAGCGCCTCCACCGCCGAAGAAAGAGAATCCAGCACACTCGCCTCGCCCCACGAAAGCACGCGAACAGAGGCGGGATTGCCTCCCTCGTACGAGATCAACTCGGACTGCGTCCCGTTCACCGCGAGCACCGAATAAGCGCCGGGCAGCGACGGGCACACCGCGTTTCGGGCCAAGGCCGCCAGCGTGAAGACCGGGTTTAATCCGCAACCAGACAGAAGACCGGCGTATTCGCGAACGACCTCCTTCTTCACGGCAATGACCACCACCTCCTGCTGGGGAGCGCCACCCGCGGCGGGGGCTTTCGCGCCGAGCGCGCGGTAACCCCAGGCCAACTCGTCCGGCGATAGCGGGAACTCGCTTTCGATTTGCAACGGCAGAAGGCGTTCCATTTCCTCGCGATTCGAGGCGGGCAGCGTCAACCGGCGCGCCGAAACGCCGCGCGCGTTAATGCCGCACCAGGCGCGAACCCGTGACGGCAAATTCTGGCGTTTGAGGAAATCTCGCAGGCCGGTTGCTACCCGCTCCTTGCAAGCGTCAGTAAGACGGCCATTGGCCTGCCGCTCCAGCGGCAAGTCCAGGCCTTGATCGCCGTGCCGCAACCAAAGCGCCGAGTGGCCGAACTCAATATAAATGGACGGTGAATGCATGAAATCGAGACCCCTTTACAAGTCGTCCTCCCGCCAGGAGAGGGTGTCAATGTCGCGCGAGCCGAGGTGAACCACCACCTGGATGCGCCGTTGCACTCCGGAGCCGGTGATCTTGCCCTCGCTCAAAATACGGAACGTCTCCGAGCGCGCGGTGATGCGCGGCGCCAATTGCTTAAAGATTTCCTGCGTCATGCCGGGCACTTTCAAGAGGCGGCCGATGTTCGCGAAATAGCCGTCCGACTGGCGGTGGGAGATGAGCGCTTGCGCCAGCTCGCGGGTAATTCCTGGCAAACAGATCAACACCTCCAGACTGGCGGTGTTCACGTTGACCAATCCTTGCTGGTCCTGCGCGTTGTCCACTGTGACGTCGTCCGCGATGTCGAGAAAAAGATCCTGGCTGATGACTTTCGGCCCGTTGTTGTTGCCTTGATTCCCGCGCCCGCCAGGGGGCGCGGCGGTGACATCCAGCAAATTGGCAATGCTTTGGAGTTGATTCTGGCCGCGATAGGAAACGATGGCGCGGGCGATGTCCGTCGTGATTCCTTTGACGCCAGTGAGCGAGCTTTGGTCGGACGATTGGACGTTCACGCGATCAACGCCCGAGGCGTTGATGTTTTGGTCGGTCGAATCGACGGTCAACAGGCTCGCCCAGCCCGCGTCCAGCGCGGACTGGCCGGGGTTCAGCGGCTCCGTGTCGGTCTCGGAGTTGCCGAACAGCAAATCGCGAGAGACGCCGCGAACCATCAGCAGCTCGCGAATTGTTTGAAACGGACCGTTGCGCGGGAACGAGGGCGGAATCAATGAGGTGTAGTAATCGCGCTCGGCGCCGTGCGGGGAGATGTTGTTGTCCCCGTCCCGCCAATCGAGAATCGCGCCCATCACATCGACGGTCATGCCGTCGATCTTGGCCAGCTCGTTCGTCGGCGCCTGGTTAAGATTCAACCGGCTCTCCTCGTCCCCCACGCCATAACGAACACCACCCCCCTCGTCAGCCCGCGCGGGGCGAAACACAGTGAACTGGCCCCTGCCCAGCTTGATCTCGCGAAAGTCCTTTTCGGAATCATAGAGCTGGCCGTTGTGATTCAGCCCCGCGCGGCGGCGGTCCTTGGCGTCCTGGTATAAAAGCGCCTTTGCCTTCTCGATGCCGGCGAGCGCGAGGTAATGGGCCTGAATCCGGTCGCCATAATTTTTGCCGATGACCAGGTTCATCGTCGAGGTGTGGAGGATGCCGATGACCAGGACGGACAGCAGCACCATGCACCAGAGCACGCCGACCAAAACGGACGCCCGTCCAGCGCAAAACCGGAGCGCCTTGCCGTGGCGGGGCGGCGTGGTCGAAACCGGTGCTGGAGGGAGGAGCCTCACTGGAAAAACGGGGTCGCGTTATTCTGCGTGGACGGCTGCGCGCCGCTGTCCTGCGCGTCCCCCGCCGAGCCGCCCTTGCGCGCGGCGGCGGCCAGGTTCAGACGCGCCACGGTCTGAAACACCAGGGGCGGCTCGTTGGTGTTCACCGTGCTGCTGTTATCGACCGCTTGGCCCGTGCCGGCCGCCAGGCTTTTTCTGGCTTCTCCGCGCAGGCGCGGCGGATTGGCGTCCAGCATGAGCGTGATACGCACCGCCTCGGGCAAGCCGGAGAGATTGCCGGGGTC
>CAZMLP010000588.1:0-2537 GCA_964566745.1 uncultured Verrucomicrobiota bacterium
GTCCGGCTCGATGTCGTCCAGCGCCGTGAAACCGACGTCATATTCCTCCGCCAGCCAGCGCAGAATCGCGTCCTCCGTGGCCAGGTCCGCGGCCTCGCCGTTGCGGGCCCGTTTGGCCAGCATCTCGGCGTCCACGGGGGAGAGTTGCTTGGCGGTGACCATCCGCTCCAGCAACTCGGTCAACGGCGACGTTTGGGAATCGGTTTCAGGCATAGGATCCAGCCGGTTGCCGGCTTACTTCAACATGCCGGTCAGCACGAGCGCCGCCTCTTGGCGCACGGTCAAAACCTTGCGAAGCTCGTCTTGCGCCTGCTCAAGGGCGGCTTCCTTGGCCTTGCGGGCCTCGCGATAGGCCGCGATCTTGGTCTTGATTTCGTCGGACGACGCCTTGGCGTCGATCGCCTTCTGCAAAGCCTCGGCCTCCGGCAACGGTTCTCCCCCGAACATCCCGCCCCGGCGTCCGCCCGCCTGGCCGCCGCCCGGACCTCCCGGACCTCCCGGTCCGCGGCCAAACATCATCCCCATGCCGCCCCGCGCGTCGCGTTGCGCTTCCATCACTTTGGTGAGGCGCTGCTCGATCAGCTTCCACTCGCCGTCATCCTTCACGTCGAGTTGCTCGCGCATCCGCTCCATCATCCGCTGGCGCATCTGCTCGGGATCAAAATTTCGCGGCCCGCCGCCACCACCGCCCCCGCCTTGGCGGGCGGGTTGTTGATCTTGGGCGGCGGCGCTTCCCGCGCCCAGGGAAAGAGTGAGGGCGACGGCGGCGACGCCCAGGAATTGGTTCAAGGTTTTCATAACAGTTGGCGGCAATTTATGTTGTTGTGGATGTCAGCGCGGCACGACCGCGTTCCCGACTCGTGATTCGCACAAGTCCTTTGCAGTAAACGTGCCACGCCAGTTTTTGGGTCGTTTTAAGTGTGACACAACCCGGGTTGCGCACATCTTGCACAACTAGACGGCGGCAGCTGCGCAAAAGTTGCGCAGTATTTGAAGGAAAGATGTAGGAAAAGCTGGTGTTCTAAAGAAAGCTTAACCTATACCAAACTATCGATTAACCCACTGGAAGCGCGGGCAATGGATGGCCGTCCGCTGAACCTATTTCGTTCGATGCCCCTCGCCAGATGGCTCCGCTGGGCGAAGCGCCAGCCTCGTAAAAATCGGTGGGGCGCAGTTTGGCCGTGCGCCCGCACCTGAGCCACTCTTGCTCGCGGGCGGCAATGTCCTGGAAACGGTTTTGAAGACTACTTCGCTTCGGTGTTACCCATGTCCGCACCGCGCCTGTTTTTCGGTCAGTCTCTCGTCACTCGTTATTCGGAATTAGGGTTTCCGGCTCACCGATAGCCCTCCGGCTTCTCTGGACCGTCGTACGGCTTCGCGCCGAAATGAAGGTTGCGGTGCATGTCCACCGTCAGGGCCGCCGGATCGGTCGTTTTCGGAGCCTCGATGAAGCCATAATACCGCCCCATCCAGTAGGCGCACAGCCACGCCGCCGGCTGCGTCACGTCCCGCCCGCCGGACCCGCCGTCGGCCTTCATCGACCACGCGTCCCACAGCATCGTCTCATGCTCCCGCGGCGAGAACGCCTGGATTCCCCCCGAGTAAGCCACGTACCCCGCGGGCGTTTTCAAGTCCGCCCGTTGCGAGTTCTGGTAGGAGTAATTCACCATGTCCAGCGGCCACTCGCGCAAATACCTCGCCGCCTCGTCCACCTCGCAATCATTCCCCGTCAGCGCCCCGTACACGAAATTAAACCACGGGATATGCTCGATTCGTTCCACCTCCCAGCTTCGCTCGAAGCTCCGCCGGTAAAGCGACCGCAGGCGCGGGTCCGTCTCGAGCTGGATCAAGTTCGGGTAGCAGAAGAACGCCAGTTGATCCAGGAACTGCAATACGTCCTGCGGCGGGAACACCGCCTTCTGCCGCACCGTGTATTCCGGGTAACCCAGCTTCACCAGCTCTTGATAACCCTTCGCAAACTTCGCGTCGCCCGTGATCACCTCCGCCGCCTTGAGGAACGACAGCACCTCCAGCCCGTTCAACCCCCGCGCCGCGTTTCCCTCGCCGGCCTTGTTGAAATACTCCGGGTCCCAGTTCCCCCAGCGCGTCGGCTTGCCGTCGAAATCGATCAACCGCCACCCGTGCTCCATGATATGCCCCGCCACCTTCGCGATGAAATCCTTGGCCTGTTGCACTTCCGCCCCTTGCGCGGCCGTTTCGAGGAAGATCGGCATCGCGTAGAAATGCGCGCAAATCTCGTCGCTCGAGGTGTCCCCCTTCCACTCGAACGGCGTCCCCTTCACGTCGTGCCACTCCGCCGGAGCGTCGCCGGATGTCCCCATCGATTTGTGCGCCCGCTCGCCCTTCACCCACACCGCCCGCGCCGGAAACCCCGGAATGCCCGTCATGTCCAGCAGCCAACGGATCGTGTGGAACGTGTTCACCGCCTCGCGCCGCGCCTCCGGGTCCTTCGTCACCGCGTAGCGATACGCCTCCGCCGCCAGGTAATCGCACGAGTAACCGCCGTCATTGTCCCC
>CAZMLP010000589.1:0-2816 GCA_964566745.1 uncultured Verrucomicrobiota bacterium
AGATTCGATCTTGGGCGTGTATATAGGGTGTTCGTGATGTCTGTAAAGTGACACGAAGTGATTAACCAGTAAATCAAATACCTATGTGTGTAGTCAGTTATCGAGAAGATGATATGTTCATCAACAACGAGGTGATTCCGCGCGCGGAGGCGCTGGGGCTGTCGCCGGCGCAATACATTCGCACGGTCGTGCGCGTGGTGTGCAAATTCACCGGGCGCGACGCCTTGCCGAACGAGCGCTGGGCGCAAACGCGGTTCCGCGCCAGGCCGAAGGCGTCCGGAGACCCTGACGCCCCCAAGCGCGGGCCGGGCCGTCCGCCGAAGCCCCGTCCGGAGGGTGTGCCTGCCGGCCCGCCGAAGAAATTGGGCCGTCCGTCGAAGCCCCGCCCGGAAGGCGCGCCTGCAGGTCCGCCGAAGAAAGTGGGGCGTCCCCCGAAGGGTCCCAAGCCCGAGGATCTCATGCCGCAGACAGTGCTGATCACGGACGAGCGGCTGCGGAGGCTTCCCGAGCTGGGCTTCCGGCCCGAGCACCTGGACGCGCAAGGCATCCCGCACGGCTGGACGGTGGAGGCCCCCGACTCCCTGCTGCCTTACAAAGGGGATTGGCCCGATCCCGGGCACGGTGATTCGAGGGCGGGAGAGGCGGGGTGTGAATTTGACGAGGACGGCGCGGAGTAAACGACAATTCAACCGATGTCATTTGGCGAGGCCAGACCTTATGAACAAAACAGAATCGAATTTTCAATTCAGCGCGGTTTTTGGCTATGCCGAGACCGAGGTCCGGGTGTTGGGCACGCCCGAGGAGCCGCTTTTCGTCCTGGCGGATTTGTGCCGTGCCCTCGGATTGGGAAACGCCAGCATGGCGGCCCAGCGCTTGAATTCGGATGACCTGCGCCTGATGGAGGTCACGGATTCTCTTGGGCGCGCTCAAAACGCCCACGTGGTGAATGAATCCGGGATGTATGATCTCATTTTGCGGAGCGATCGCCCGGAGGCCAAGGCGTTCAGGCGCTGGGTGACCAAGGAGGTGTTGCCGGCCATCCGGCGACGCGGCTCCTACTCCCGGATGGGCGTGACCCTTGATCCCATAATGATCGAGCTGTTTTGCCGCGCACGCACGGGGAAGGCGCAAATAGAAATCATGAAAGCCATGGGGTTCATCCCCCCGGAATGAGACGCCCTCCGTAAATCGCGGTGTGGCCATTGACCCGAATGACTTCCAGGCTTTCCGGGGTGTAACGATCCAATATTTTGAGAGTCAAATGGGGATGGCGGCGCATTCCCATGGATGAAAGCCCCGAATTTTGAAATAGCGGGATGGCATGGAAGGAAAGCAGGAAATGAGGGGCTGGTCCATTGCACCGACCATGGGTGTCGGTGATTTCAAACCGGATTGATCTGAACGATTTTTCTGGCTTACGACCGGCGCGATTGTTAGAAAATATCCAATTTCATTTAATGTGGGGTCAAGTGATTTCCCTTCCGCCGCAAGAATAAAAGGCAAACGGTGTTTAGCCGCGCGAAGCCGCTTTCGAAAACTTCGTAATCGTGAAACCCCATTCATTCGACTTCTTCTTTCAAACGGCCAGTGGTGAGGCCGCGCGCAAGCCCTACGACTATCAATGCCGGCTGGCGTGCGGTGAACCGGCGAGGCGTTCCGAGGCCGAGTGGCTGGAAGGCGGCGCAGGCTGCCACAGCCAGTTGATTTCAATTCCCACCGGCCTGGGCAAAACCGCTGCCGTTGCGCTCGCGTGGATGTGGAACCGAGTCGCCTACCCGGATGCCGCGCATCGCGACACTTGGCCGCGCCGCCTCGTCTATTGCCTACCCATGCGGACGCTGGTGGACCAGACGGAATCGGAAGTAAAAAAGTGGCTCACTACTCACGGACTGCTGTGGGATGGAAAGCCCGCAAACCGGGCGGGCAAAGTTGGCGTTCATATCCTCATGGGCGGAGAGGATGCAGGCGAATGGGACATTTATCCCGAGGAAAACGCCATCCTCATCGGCACTCAGGACATGCTGCTCAGCCGGGCGTTGAACCGGGGCTATGGCATGAGCCGCTACCGGTGGCCCATGCACTTCGGCCTCCTGAACAATGATTGCCTGTGGGTGATGGATGAGACACAACTCATGGGGGTGGGGGTGGAAACGAGCGCACAGCTCGAAGGTTTCCGCGCGAGATGGCCGCTCTTTGGAAAATGTCCAACATGGTGGATGAGCGCCACCTTGGAGGCTTCGCGATTGGCCACCGTGGATCATCCCCTACCGGATGGCGGCTGGCCGCGTTTGGAACTCAGCAAGGAGGAGAAGGAGCGATCCGGCAGCAGGCCCAAGGAATTGTTTGAGGCGAAGAAGGTGGTTTCTCGTTGCGCACTTTCGCTCTCACCAGCGACAAAATCAGACTACGCCAAGAAAATCGCCGATTTAATCCTCACTAAACACCAGCCCGGCACGCTCACGCTTGTGGTTGTGAACCGCGTCGCGCGGGCGCAGGAAATTTACGCGGCACTTACAGCTGTAGAGAAAAAATCCAAGCAATCCCTCTACGATTCTGCTCGCGTGGCCCTCATTCATTCCCGTTTTCGCCGGCCGGACCGCGAGCGGCATGAGAAACTGCTTTTCGGTGACGGCGATCGCATCGTGATCGCCACCCAGGCTGTTGAGGCGGGCGTCGATGTTTCCGCGCGGCTGCTCATTACCGAACTCGCGCCGTGGTCCTCGCTCGTCCAGCGCTTTGGTCGTTGCAACCGGCGCGCGGAATTTTCTGACGCCGAAGTGTTGTGGGTGGACATCGAACCGGACGCCAAAGGCGAA
>CAZMLP010000590.1:0-4121 GCA_964566745.1 uncultured Verrucomicrobiota bacterium
CCTTCCTCACGCAATTCGGCTCCGCGGAGCATGCCTCCGCGACCCCGCCCGTTCCCGCGACTTCGTCAACCGAGGCGGAGGCGGCCACGGTCGATCATTCACCGGAGCCTGCAAAGGCCAGTCCGCCGGAGGATGCCCGTCAATTGATCCTTTCCGTGATTAGTCAAAAAACCGGCTATCCCGTCGAGATGCTCGACCTCGATATGGATTTGGAGACCGACATGGGCGTGGATTCGCTCGGCCGGATTGAAATCTTCACCGCCATCCGGGACCGCCGTCCCGAACTGTTCGCCGATTTGACGACTTTGGAGAAGATGCGGACGCTCAGGGATATTCTGCGTTTCGTCGAAAGCGGTCCCGCAATGGGAGGCGGCGCGGCCGCGACAGCGGCAAGTCTCGCCGCCAACTTGGCCGCGGCAACGGCGCAGTTCGTTCCGGTGGTGGAGCGACGCGCGATTCACCTGAAGCAATTGCCGTCGCCAGATCGGCTTGCGGGCTGGCTCTCGAAGGGAAGCGCCTGGCTCGTCACTGACGATGGGAGGGGACTGGCCATCACCATCGCGAAGGCACTTGTGGCGGAAGGGGCAGTTGTTTCGCTCCTTCGTTTTCCCTCGCTAATTGAGTACGCAAAAACACCGCCACCACTTCCGGTGATCGAGTTTCGTGCCACGGACGAGAACACGCTCCGAAGCAACCTTGAGCCGGTCATGGCACGGGATGGGTTGGCAGGCTTTGTCCATGTCCATCCGGCGGGCCAATTGCCGCGTAATGCGCGCGGCTGTTTCAATCCTCGCGACTACGAGCTTGGCCACGCGGTTTTTTTTCTCGCCAAACATTTGAGCGCGCCTTTGGGAAAATGGGCCGCTGGCGGGGCCGCTTATTTCGCGGTGGCGACCCGGCTCGATGGCCAGCTTGGCATTGGGCGAAAAGAACGCTTCCCGGTCATTCCCGCCGGCTTGCATGGGCTCGTCAAGTCGTTGCGAATGGAGTGGCCGGGCGTTATTTGCAAGGCGATTGACCTGTCACCGGCGCTCGACGATAAGACGGCGAGTCTCAAATTCTTGCAGGAACTGGCAAACCCCAACCATGCCGAGGTCGAGGTCGGCATCGACGCAAAATCTCGTTGGGTTTCCGTGACTGTCAAGGACGATGGCGTGTCATTGTCCCGAAAAGTTCCCACGACGCAAAGCGTCTTTGTTGTTTCTGGAGGGGCGCGAGGAATTGTGGCGGATTGCCTGGTGCATGCGGCGGGCGAGTGGCGATGCAAATTCATCATTATCGGGCGAACCGGGGAGCCTCCCGCAAACGCGATGTTAAGCGAGCCTCAAAAGGAAATCCAATCCACACTGGAGCGCATTCGTGGCGCGGGGGGTGACGCCATCTACCTTTCAGTGGACGTCACCCGGCGGAAGGAACTTGCGGCCAAGCTTCGCTCCGCGAAAAAATTTGGCCCGGTCACGGGATTGATTCACGCCGCCGCGGTCATCGCGGACAAGCCGGTTGAGCGCAAAACCGAGCAGGACTTTCGTTCCGTGTTCGAGACGAAGGTGAGGGGCTTGGACAACCTGTTGTATTGCCTGCCTTCGGATTCGCTACGGCACCTCTGGCTCTTCTCCTCGATTGCCGGCTTCTTCGGCAATGTGGGACAGACGGACTACTCGATGGCCAACGAGGTGCTCAACAAGTTCGCCGGTTGTTTTATCGCCAGCGGCAAGAACCGCACCGCGACCACCATCAACTGGGGGCCGTGGAACGGCGGCATGATGAGCGACACGCTGCGCGACTATTATCGGAAGATCACCGGGCTGGTGGAGCCGGAGCAGGTCATCCGGTATTTCCATCACGAGTTATCCCATCCCAACGACCGCAATCCCCAATTACTGGTGAACGGCTTTGGGGCCATTCCAAAACTTCCCCTGGGTAAAAAGTTCTCGACCAAGGTCATTCACCGGACCATCGACCCGCGCGCGAACGGTTTCCTCGACGATTACCGGCCCGGCGCGAACCCGGTTTTGCCGGATATGTGCCTGGTCCAATGGATGGTGGAGGCGGGAGCTTTGGTGGCCGAGGGATACACGTTTAGCGCGATGTCCCGTTTCAATCTATTCAAGCGGCTCACCTTCACCGGCAAACCGGTTGCCTGCCGCCTGGAGTGCGTGCCCAATGAAAATGGCACGGTCGAGCGGCCCTTGTTCGATTTCAGAGTCACCAATGCCGACGCGACGGTTTGCCATTGCACGGCGGTGCTGGAATACGCCCTGAAACCGGAGGAGCACCAGGCCCGGTTGAGCATGCTTCCAGACACCAACTTTCGCGTCAGAGGCGAGTCCCTCTACACTCGCAAATATGGACTTTTTCAGGGCCCCTCGTTTCGCGGCATCGAGGAGTTTGTCACCTTCGACCAGGACCGGTCCCAGGCGCGTTGTCAGCTCGCGACCGTCACGG
This sequence comes from uncultured Verrucomicrobiota bacterium, assembly GCA_964566745.1. Classification (GTDB taxonomy): domain Bacteria; phylum Verrucomicrobiota; class Verrucomicrobiia; order Limisphaerales; family CAZMLP01; genus CAZMLP01. Next base: position 2,446 of record CAZMLP010000590.1, read on the forward strand.
AGGCCCGCCAAGGCCAGTTTCTGGCCGGATGCTTCAATCCGTTTGTGGCGGATGTGTTCTTCCAGCCCGCGTTGGTCTGGTTCAAACAGTTTCAAATGCAGCGAGGCGTGCTAACCGGCGTCGAGTTTTTGCAGCAGTTCCGGGTGCCGCGCTTTGGCGAGTCGTGCGTGATCTACACTTTTGTTATCGCGCGTACCAAAAACACGCTCACCGCGGACATGCTCGTGACCGACGCCGCAGGCAATACGATCGCGCGTGTCAGTGGCGCGCGGTTTTCGTCGCAAAAAAAAGGCGCTGGCCCCGGCCTGCCAGACACCCCGTCGCCAGGCGCCGCCGCTGCCAAACCACCCGGTGACGAGCCAGTTCACGCATGAGCCGGGCGCTGCCAGAGATTGCCATTATTGGCATGGGATGTCTCTTTCCCGGGGCGCATGATCCCGCCGGGTTGTGGAGCGTGCTGTCCGAGGGACGTGATGTCACCAGCGACGCCACTCAAGAGGATCTTGGGATTGACCCGCGATATTTGCATGACCCCGTGCCGGCCAAACCGGACCGGATTTGCTATCGCAAGAACGGGTATGTTCGCAATTTCACATTTGATCCGGCCAACTATTGCATCGCGCCAGAACAACTATTGGAGCTCGACGGGGTCTTTCAATGGTCTCTTTATGCCGCGCGACAGGCGTTGGCAGACGCGGGAATCCAGCCCGGCGCGCCGCTCTTGAACCGTTGCGGCGTGGCCATGGGAGCGGTCGGGGGAATCACTTCCTCGTCCCGCCGCCTGTTCACCAGTCTCTACCGGAAAATGGTCGAGCCGCTGGTGGGGGACGAAATTGGCGATCCAAATTTTAGTTTCGGCCAGGAGGACCTCACTCGCAATCTCCATGCCGGCCTTACGACCGGCTCGGTCCCTCGCGTGCTGGCCGAGTCCCTTGGCGCCAAAGGCCCCCGCTTGGGCTTCGAGGCCGCCTGTGCCTCGTCGCTCTACGCGATGCGTTGCGCCGCGTACTCGCTGGCCTCCGGCCACGCGGATCTCATGTTGGCGGGTGCTGTTTGTTGCCCCGACAGTCTCACGATCGCCTGCGCGTTTAACATGCTGCATGTTTTCCCCGAGAACGGCGATTGCCTGCCGTTCGATCGGAAATCGCGGGGTATGAAGACCGGCGAGGGAGCCGGCGTATTCGTGTTGAAACGGCTCGCCGACGCGGTGCGGGACGGCGACCGGGTGTATGCGGTGATCGAAAGCGTGGGACTTTCCAACGATGGCGGCCGCTCGCATATACTAACGCCGCATCCAGATGGCCAACATCTCGCTTACGAGCGGGCTCATTACGGTCGCGCGGAGGCAATTGATTATGTGGAGTGCCATGCCACCGGCACTCCGGTCGGGGACCAGGTGGAACTCGACACCTTGGAGCGCTTTTTTCAAGACCGGCAAACCCTGCCGAAGCTGGGTGGCAACAAATGCAACGTGGGGCATCTTTTGACCGCCGCCGGCATGGTCAGCCTCATCAAGGTGATCCAAGGCATCCAAAACGGGATGGTTCCGCCGACGATTGGCGTCGAGACGCCCTTGGAGTCCAAGCGCCGGAGAATTACCTTGGAACATTTCGTCACTCGCGCCATTCCTTGGCCCGTCCTCGGCGCGGTGAAGCGGGCGGGCGTGAACGCCTTCG
>CAZMLP010000591.1:0-2702 GCA_964566745.1 uncultured Verrucomicrobiota bacterium
TCCGGGAGTTGCGGGACCGCGATCACTCTAGGCAGCCGGCGCGAAATCCTGTAATCTCCTTTCCGTGACTTCAAACCAATCGTCTTCGACATCACCCTGCTCCCATGGATGTTTCCATTGACGAACTGAATGGCATCCAGGTGATTCGCCTCAACGGATCGCTGGATGCCCGCTCGGCCAACGGCTTTCGCGACCGGCTCTCCGGGCTGATTACCAACGGCGCAACCCGCTTTGTCGTGGATGCCTCCCAGTTGCGCTTCGTGGACAGTCGCGGGCTGGGCACGCTAATCTATCTCCGCAGGTTCGCCCGGCAGGGCAAAGGGGATGTGCGCATCGCCGCCGCCGGGCGCGAAATGCTCGAAGTCCTCGACATCAGCGGGCTGGGACAGGTGTTTGATCTCGCGCCGGATATCGCCACCGCCGTGGCGAGATTCACGGGACCAGCCCCAACATGAGCGTCCTGGACGCCAGCAGATCCTTCCCCGGCGGACTCGACGATCTCGTTGCCCTGCATGCCTGGCTGGACGGCCTTCAGCGGGACGGAGCGAGCCTGGAGGAAAAGACCTTCTCGCGAATCCGTCTGGCGCTGGCCGAGGCGTTTTCCAACGCCGTTCTGCACGCGCACAACGGAAAACCGGGTCTTCCGGTGGTGGTTAGAATCCGGCTCCTCGACGGACGGGAACCGCGCATCCGCCTCGATGTGACCGACCGGGGCGCGGGATTTCACGTTCGGCCACCGGTTCCGGCCCCCGAGCATGCCGAGAGCGGCCGCGGCTTGATGATTCTTCACAAGCTCGCGGAACGGATTGAATACGAGAACAATACTTTGTCCCTTTGGCTCCATTCCCCGCCCCATTGAGGCCGCCCTTTCCCGACCATGCACCTGGACGAGATTCTTGCCGAGACCGCCGCGCTTTATCCGAACCGCGTGGCAGTGACTTGTAACGGAAGGGACCACTCCTACGCCGAGTTAAATGAGCGCGTAAGCCAGGTGGCCTCCGCGTTTCGAAATCTCGGTTTGGTGCCAGGCGACCGGCTGGCGTATCAATTAAACAATCACCGGTTCGAGACCATCGTCACGCTTTTCGCCGCGTTTCGCGCCGGCCTCATTGCGGCGCCCCTCACCACGCGTTACGCGCCGGCCCAGGTTGCCTACGCGTTGCGGCATTGCCAGGCCCGTGCCTTCGTCATCGAGGAGGACTTTCTCGGCCGGCTGAATCCGGAGCAACGCGCGGGGGTGGAGTGGACCATCCTGATAGGCGGCCCGGTCGCGGGAACGATTCCGTTCGATGCCTTGCCTTGCGAGCCTGCCCGGGAGTTGCCCGGCGGTTTGTGCGGCGAGGATGCCATCGGCCTGATCTACTACACGTCCGGCACCACCAGTCGTCCCAAAGGCGTGGCTCACTCCCAAATGCGGCTCAGTTACCGGGTCGATTTGTTTGTCGAAGAGATGGGACTTGCCAGCGGCGATGCGACCGTCGCCATTGCCGATCTCGGACGTCCCGTAGTTCTCATCGGACAGGTCCTGGCCATGATGCGTGTCGGCGGTCATCTAGTGGTGCCTGACGCCCCGGGTCCGCAAGCATTCTGGACCGCGTACAAAGCCCACGGAAATATCTCCTACTTGATCGCCATTCCCGTCGTCGCGTCCGCCCTGCTCAATCACCCCGACGCGGCCAGCGCCTCCCACCAATCATTCCGCTATTTGATTTGCGGGGGTGACCGCGTGCTTCCGCCTTTGCACCAGAAGGCGCGCGAAATCCTTGGCAAGCCGGTCTTCGAGATGTGCGGCATGACCGAGGTTGGCTTCTACGCCATCACGCCGCCCAACGGCGAGGTTCACCGCGGATCGGTCGGGCGGGTGATGCAAGGTTGCATGGTCCGTATCGTGGACGAAGAGGGAGGCGAAGTGAGCCCCGGAGCCACGGGCGAGATCATGGTCCGCACCCCCAACACCATGCTAGGCTATTGGAATGACACGCTGGGCACTTTCCGCGCCTTCATGGACCTTTGGATTCGCACGGGCGACCTTGGGCGAATCGACGCGGATGGCTATTTGTGGATCGCCGGCCGGGCCAAGCTCATGATTTCCCGGGGTGGCCAAAAAATCGCCCCGCCCATGGTCGAAGACGCCCTCCGGGAACATCCTCTCATCCTGGAGGCGGTGGTGGTCGCACAGTCGGACCCCGTGCAAGGCCAAGTGCCGTTTGCCTTTTACGAGCTTCGCAAGGGCGCCCAGGATCCCGGCGCGGCGGCACTCAAAGAATGGCTCCAGTCGCGCCTCGATCCTCCCAGCATCCCCGACACCTTTATGGCCATCGAACGGTGGCCCATGACGGCTTTGGGAAAAATGGATCGCTCGCGCCTGGCCTGGCTGGCCGAGACAGGCGGCGAAGGCCTGTAAGAAGACGGCAAATCCGGTTTTCTTTTGCCAGCGGGCCGCTCAAACTGCGGCCATGATCTTCCTGCTCCGCCGTCGCGCATTTGCGGCCTGCCTCGTGTTGATCGCGTTCGGGTCGCGACTGTCCGACGCCCGCGCCGCCGGGCCTTACGAGGTGAAACCCGCCCATCCACGCCTGCTCATCGAGGACGTCAAAACCATCGCCACTCGCGCCAGCGGTCCGCTCGCGGAGGATTACCGCGTGGTCAAGCAACGCGCGGACGAGGCGGTCCGGCGCGGTGGCATGGAATACATCACCAAC
>CAZMLP010000592.1:0-1777 GCA_964566745.1 uncultured Verrucomicrobiota bacterium
TCCTCGCGCGCCAGCCGGATGGCCTCCAGATTGTGCGGCTCAAATTGGCAACGATACGCGATGGCCAGTTGTCGCCCCGCCTTCCGGCAGGCGTCGATCATCCTCTGGCAACGCTCCACGGAGACCTCCATCGGCTTCTCGCAGAGCACATGCTTGCCCGCGCGCGCGGCCTTGGCGGTGTGTTCCGCGTGGAGCGCATTGGGCGTGACAATGAAGACCGCGTCGATGTCCGGATTGTCCGCCATCGCCTCCATGTTGTCGTACCTGTAAACCGCGCGGTCCGGCAGTTCGTAATGCTGTTGCCACGCGCGCGCCTTCTCCGCCGAGTTCGTGACAATCCCCGCCAGCCGGCAGTGCCTGGTCTTCGCCAGCGCGGGCGCGATCTGGTTGGCGCTGAGCGAGCCGAGGCCGGCAATGGCAAAACCGACCCGGCGACCGTCAGCGGAGGAAGTGGCAGGTGTGGTCATAAATGAAAAGCGCGTGGATGCTCTAACGCATCCACGCGCCCAAATCAAAACAACTTGGTTACTTCGTCGGCGAGTAGTCGGTGGCCTTCAGCAGGACGCTTTTGACGCCATCCTTTTCGGTGAGCGGCCCGCCCGCTTTTTTCTCGGACTCGTTCTTCGCCTTCACCCAATCCGGATCGCCGCCGAATTCCTTGAACGACGCGTCGCGCGCCTCCTTGCTCTTGTGCGCCAGCATGTACACAAGCGTGCTGTCCGCGCCCTTTTGGTCCTTCATTTTGTTCCAATAGGCAAAGTTCACCATGCCGTGTTTCTGGAACAACGCCACGGTATGATCACGGAAACGGGCGTTTAGCGCCTCAAGGTTGCCCGCCGAGGCCGTGTAGGTGCGCAATTCAAAAATGCGCGGGCCCGCGTCCCCGACCTTCACCGCCGGGGAGTAATCCGTGGTCTGCATGAAAAAATTTTCCACCTTGGCCACAATCCGGCCATTTAACTCGCTCTGCTTCTGCGCGGCCTGCCAGTCCGGATCGGCAAAAAACTCCTTCCAAGATTTCTCGCGCGCCTCCCGGCTCGGAAAAGCGATAATGTAGATCAACCGGTTGTCCGGGTTGTCAATGGGCGTCCAGTAGCCGATGCTCTCAATCCCGTGCTTCTCGAACAACTTAAGCGTGTGATCGCGGAAACGGGCGTGCAGGTCGTCCAGCTTGCCGGGCGGCGCGTAATAGATGCGCATCTCGTACACTTTCGTGTCGGCGGCGGTGGCGCGCGTGGAGAGAAGCATCACGGCGGCGAGAAAAGAGAAGAACAGATGTTTCATAGGTTTGGGCAAACAGTGTGCAAATGATGGCACTGGCAAAGCCGAAGACTGTCAAGCAAATGCGCCCGCCGAAATTGTTTTCCGCTTGCCCTTGACCCAAAGAAACGGCTGAATGCGCCCGAGAGGCGGTTTCATCCGAAAACCAATTTTCGGTTCTCGGGTCTATTACAATGAACAGCAAGGATCTGCTCCAAATTGGCGTCCCGGCGGGGGAATCCCAGCGCCGGGCCACGGACTTTATTAGCAAATACATTCTCGGCGGCGGGGACAAGGCCCGGCTCGAGGAGGAAGTGCGCGCGGTGGTCGCGAATCCAACAACTTTCATCGACGACCCATTGCGCGGCGAGTTCGCCCGCGCGTTGCTCCATGCCCCGCCCCCGCCCCGCGCGGAGCCGGCGCCATGGCGGCAGTGGGGCGCGAATCTCGACGAGCAGTCCATCGAGCAGATGCGCAACGCCTGCCAGTTGCCCATCGCCGTGGCTGGCGCGCTTAT
>CAZMLP010000593.1:0-4804 GCA_964566745.1 uncultured Verrucomicrobiota bacterium
CGTCGCGATCGATTCGCGCGGTCATCAACTGTCCGGCCACGCGCCGGAGATTTTCGAGCAAAGCCAGGCGGAGCATGATGGGAACCGCCCAAAGCTCGCCGAGTTTCAACGGGGTCGTCTCCTGGTAGGCGGCAATGAAAGCGGTGAGATGTGTGGCATCCACCTTTCCGTCAGTGTGGGCGATCAACTCGAGCGCCAGGTCATAAACGCGGGGATGACCGGCGGTCGGCCCGTTGGTCAGCCGCGGCAACTCGCGGCTGTATCTCTTGGGCAAGTGACGGCGGGCGAGCCGGATTTGCTCCTCAATGAGATAGGCGTTGTCCAGCAGCCACTCGGCGGCCGGTGTGACCCGCCGGATATTCTCCACGCGCAGCGAGTCCTCGTTAAAGACTTGCAACAGCTTCTCGTTGGCGGTGAGGCGGCTCAAGAGCCGGCTGCGCCCCGGTCCGGTGGTGGTCTGGTGGCGTTGGGCCAGGGAACGGGCGTGACGCTGGAGCAACTCAATGCTCAGCAACTCGCCACGAACCGGCAACTCTTCGATATCCGGAATCGCTTGCATGGGAGTGGAGTCAAAAAAACCTTCCCCTCACCATGCCAAACTGCGGCCACGCGCGTTACGACGTCTCTTTCGCCCGGAAGCCAAGCCCTTCGCCCCAACTTGTTGAACACCACTCATGACTGGATACCTTGCAAATGTCATACCAGCATGGAATCGCCCAAAATGCGGGATTTTTGGCGGGTGACCATGCGAAATGCGGGGATGCGAACTGAAAACTACGCGAAGACACCGGCGGGTTCTCTTCATGAAATTTGCCCGATTGCAGAGACATTGCTCGCCAAAACCGGGGTGATTTTGAATCCTTGCCCGTCTTCCATGGTGAACGGTTCCCGGTTATTACGGATTTGCGCAGTCCGGTGGTGTATCCGGCTTGCGCTGGTTTGTGTGACGACGGCAGTGGGAGCGCCGGCGCAAATGGAAAAGGCTGATTTGTTCGAGGCAGGCGCTAGCGGGATTCAACTTTATCGCATTCCGGGGATGGTGGTGACTGCGAAAGGTGTGGTGCTGGCGTATTGTGAGGCGCGGAAAGGAAGCGCGGATTGGGGGGAGATTGAAATTTACCTGCGCCGGAGCCAGGATGGGGGCAGGACTTGGGAACCGGCCCGGAAAATCGCGCACCGGGGCGAGCGGCTGCCACGCAACCCTGTCGCCCTGGCGCGAAATTTGGGCAAGCCGGGAGACCAGACCGTCAACAATCCGCTGGCCATCGCGGACCGCTCCGGCGCGGTGCATTTCCTTTACTGCGTGGAGTACCAGCACTGCTTTTATCAGCGAAGCGACGACGACGGCGCAAATTTTTCCGCGCCAGTTGAGATCACCAGCGCGGCAGTTGGAATTCGCGGGACCTACGATTGGAAGATCATCGCCACCGGTCCGGGGCATGGGATCCAATTGCGCCGGGGCCGGTTGCTCGCGCCGGTGTGGCTTTCCACGGGCGAAAAGGTCCATCATCCATCGGTGGTCACCACCTTGTTCAGCGACGATTCCGGTCGCAATTGGCACACGGGCGGCATTGCGGTTCCCGGCACGGACGAGTGGCCTAATCCCAACGAAAGCGAGTTGGTTGAATTGGCGGACGGGCGGGTGATGCTCAACGCTCGCAACGAGTCGGCGGCGCACCGGCGGCTGGTTGCCCTCAGCGCGGACGGCGCGACGGAATGGTCACGACCGCGATTCGAGCGTGATTTGTTGGAGCCGGTTTGCATGGGCAGCATCGCCCGCTTCTCCACTGGCCGCGACGGCGGCAAAAACCGGTTGTTGTTCGCCAATCCTGACAATCTTCATCGCGCGGACGGCAAGCCCGCGCTGGGGCGGGACCGGAAGAATCTTTCCGTCAAATTGAGTTATGACGAGGGGGTCACATGGCCCATGAACAAAGTGCTGGAGCCGGGCGGCTCGGCCTACAGCGACTTGGCGGTGCTGCGTGACGGGACCATTCTCTGCTTTTATGAGCGCGGCGGCGAGAATGCAAAGCCGGACGCCTCGACGGGCCGGTTGACACTGGCGCGTTTTAATCTCGAATGGCTTACCAACGGGCAAGACTCTCCATGAAATCGACCAGAAAAAATGCGGCGGTGAAGCGCCTCGCGCACGCTGAATTACTGCAACTCAAACGCTGGAACACGCCCACCATTTACAACGGGTGGGAACAAATCACTCGTCGCGATCCAGCGCATGACGCCTTCAATTTGGAGGAAACGCGGGACTTTATGCCGCAAATGGGACCGATGGCCGGTTACGCGGTTACAGTCGTGATCGAGCCGGGCAACCCGGCGCATCGCCGCGCAAATCCGAACGCGGCCTCGGAGTATCGCCGTTATGTGGCGGAAACGCCGGGGCCGAAAATTGTGGTGGTGCAAGACCTGGACAAACCCGCCGTGCTGGGCTCCCTGTGGGGCGAGGTGAACAGCAACACGCATCGCGCGCTGGGATGCGTCGGCACCATCACAGACGGCGCGATTCGCGATTTGGATGAAATGACCAACGCCGGGTTCAAGGCCCTTGCGCGCCGGCTCTGCGTGGGCCACGCGCATGCCTTCCCCGTGCGCTGGAACTGCCCGGTGGAGGTGTTTGGCCGCGTGGTGAATCCCGGTGATCTGATTCACGCGGACAAGCATGGTTTTCTCGTCATTCCGCGCGAGGATGAGGCGGAATTGCTCGAGGCGGCGCGGTTCATGGACGCCAATGAGTGCGAAACCGTGATCGCCGCCGCGCGGGGAGGCGCGGGCAAAACCGCCGGGCAAACCCTGGCGGACATGGACGAGGCGGCGAGACGTTTTCGCGCCGCAACCACAGCCCGCTTTCAGAAACGAGGCGAATGGTGATGCGAATCGAACGCGAGCACCGAGGGCAATTTGCCGGGATACGCCAGGCGGAGCAGCGTGTAGCCGATCCCCGAGATTCCGCCAAAAAATCCGGGACTTAACAGGACCCGCGACAGGGAACCAAAACAGGCGAAGCCGCCCTCTGTCCGGGCAATCTCCAGCAGCCGCGCCGTCTGGCGCAACGCCGCCTCGCGCAACTCAGGCCGTCCGAGTTTTTCCGAGGCGGTTTGCAGAATTTCGACACGGCCAAAATTTCCACAACAACAGTGATCAACGGGGGATAGTCCGTGCGCACGGGCGACCTCGCATCCGGCCTCAATGTCCCGGCGGATTTCCGATGTGTCGAGGCAGGCCAGTCCGCCAATCCGCCCCAGCGCGATGCCGGGCGCGCCGTGGCACCATGCCGCCATTTCCGGCGCTGGTGTGCCGGTGTAATCCCTGGTCCATGACGGCCAGTTTTGCGGGCCGGACTGGTAAAGCTGGTTTTCCCGCCCGATCAAAGCCGCGGCCGCGTCACGGAATCGATCGTCCCGGGTCGCGGCGTGCAATCTCAGGAGAGCCAAGGCGAGCCCTGCGGGGCCGTGTGAAAGCCCGGTGGCGTAAGGCGTGTAGGCTTCCGAGCTTTTCGTCATGGCCACCTCCTCTGCCAGCAACCGTTCCCCGCAGGCCACCGCCCGCGCCAGCACGGTCGCGTCCCGCGTCTCGGCGTGCAGGGCAAGCAGTCCGAGAATCGCGCCCGCGCAGCCCGCGATGACTTCAAATTTCTTGTCCTTCGCAATCAGATTTTGATCGATGAATGCCGCGGCAGCGGACGCTCCCTCCAGCAATTCTGGCCGGCTGAGCAAGCGCGCGCAAAGCGTCAAACCGTAAATGACACCGCCGAGACCGGTCCCGGCGCCGATGCTCATGTCCCGCAGCCAGACACGATATCGCTGGTCGAACAGGTATTTTAAATGCATGTCCAGCGCCGCCCGGGCGAGCGCGCCGGGCGCGGGGTCACCGGTCAAGTTGCTCAACGCCGCCAAAAACACCGCGACTCCTGTCTGGCCGTCATAAAGGGAAAGGCCAAGCGGCGCGAGCGAGAAACGGTCCGTGTCCGGCACGAGCTGCGGCGCGATCCACGCTGCGCCGTCGCCCGCGCGAATCGCCTCGTCGCCCAACCCGCGCGCGATGGCGAGCGCCGCCGCGCGCAACTCGTCAACGCTCGCGGTTCCAGTCTCCGGGCCGACTGGAACCGGTTGAAAGGAAGGCGTGGAGGCCGAAGTTGCCCGCGCTTGCGCGAACTCAAAGGCGTTCCGTATCAGTTCAATCTGCGGATCCCGGTCTTTCGGCGAGAGGCGTTCCATCCGGTGCCGCATTCGTTCCAAGCCACTTTCCGCGAAGTAACCGGCCACCCGCTCGTCGTTGGACAACCGGATGTCCACGCTTTCCACAGGCAGGGAAAAATGCGGGTAATCCCCCTTTTCCAAATCGCCCATCTCTTCCCGCACGATCTTCAAAAGAGCCTGCTCGTGCAGTGGTCCGGCCGCCAAAACGGGTTTGAGCAGGCCTTCGAGTTCCAGGCTGCGCAACAACCCCTCGGTGAGGCGTTCCGGCTGGTTGGCCTGGTCGAGCAACTTGGCGTAAACCTGCGTGTTGCGGTGGATGAACCGTGTGACGCAGGCGGGAAATACCGCGAGCGGGCCGTCCGCCCCGAGCAGAGCGTCGCGATGAGCGATCAGAAAGTCATACATTTCCGTAAACCCGCGCAAAATCCCGGGCAGGAAATCGACCGGCGACAATTCGTTGCCCGCGAGATGTGGCAAATGGGAGCGTCGCCGTTTTGAGGAAGACGCGCCGGGCAGGGAGGAGGCGGCCTCCGGACCGGCAACCTCTCCCGCGCCAAACCCGTTAATCATTTGTATCTGCCCGCCGCGCCCCC
>CAZMLP010000594.1:0-12977 GCA_964566745.1 uncultured Verrucomicrobiota bacterium
ATGGATTGAGTTTGATTCACTTTGAGTTGATTCATCGCCCCGAGCGTTCCCCAATACAGGAACACTTGGTCCAACGCCTCACCTCAAAAGTGGCTGGTTTTCACCCGCAAATCCCTGGCTGGTTTTGCCCGCAAACTGACATACCGTGTCTTACGGAGGCGTGCGCGCTGCCGCCGTCTTGGCGGAATGAACATGCGAACCCCTGGCGTACGATTTCAAACCGAAAACCAGAAGCTCCGGAGTTCAAATGCGTCACGGCAACTGGCGTACGCGGTAAAAGCCCTGTGACCGACTGGCAGCGTTGGCATCCACCACTTCGAGAATTTGCTCCTGGCCAGCCAGATTCTCACCCACCGCAACCCACTCGCCCGTTCCGAGGTCTTCCGAGCGTTCCAAGCGATATGTGTGGCCACCGTGGACACGCAGGGAGAGGTGCAGATCGGTATCTGTCCAAAACACACGGTCGATCGAGAAAAGCATGGCCGGATCATCCGCGAGAATTGTGCCGGTCGCCTCGGCCGAGACCAAACCAGCGCCGTCGGGATTGGCTAGTAACAACAGAAAAGTTTTGGGGCCTTCGCCAGACGGGTTGCCCAAGACCGGGACAGAGATTATTTGGTTGGTAACACCAGGCGGAAAATTGAGCGCGCCGGCTTTGGCCGTGTAATTCTGCCCGGCGCGCGCCGTGCCGTCGGCGGTCCAGTATTGAACCGCCACTGGGGCGTCGCTCGGAGCCGACAAGGTAACGGGAAAAATCGCGCTGGCAATTCCGCTGTTGCCGCCAGCCGGAATGGCGTTCGTCACTGATAGCGAGTAAGTATCCGTGTCAATAATGGTGCAGGTGGCCCTGCCCCGTCCGATCACCGCTCCCACCACATTAGTCAAATTCACAAAAAACGTCTCCGGCGGCTCCACCAAATTGTCGTCCGAAATCAGGACCGAAGCCGTCATTGAGTTGGTGGCTCCGGGAGGAAAGTAAAATGACGAGCCACCACTGTAAAAATTATAGTCCGCTCCTCTCGTCGCTGTACCGTCTTGAAAAGTGAATCGCGCGGTAATGGCGTGGCTGCTCGGCGCCGACAGTTGGGCGGCAAGAGTCATAAACGTGTAAGTGTGGTTTCCCTCCCGCGCCATGACGTCCAGTATGGAAAGCTCTGGGATGGGGGAAACCACTGTCGATTGCATCAGCGTGTTGTCGCCGGGATTGGGATCGGGCTCGTTTCCGCTCACGGACACGAAGCTTGTCTGTGTCCCTTCCTGCGAGGGATTAACCGTCAGTGTAATGGTAGCCGAAGATCCGCTGAGGAGGTTACCCAGATCGCACACAACCAAGCTGCTGTTGGTCTGAACGATTGTGCCGGTGGAGGAAGTCGCCGACGTTACAGCTAATCCAGACGACAAAACATTGGTAAACAAGACACCCGTGGCGGTCCACGGGCCGTTGTTGGCAACAGTGATGGTTATCGTCCTGGCGTCTCCGACGGTCAGTGCAGCCGGCAATGAGGCCTGTGCCACTGTCAAGTTGGCAACGTGGTTGGATTCAACGGAACTGGTGTCCAAAACAAACAATGCGCCCCCCGTTGACACGACGATGTGGCCCTCTCCGAGAGCCATAATTTTACTGACCGGGATCGACGCGCCAAACAACGAGCGGTCCCATACCTCGGCGCCGGAAAATGTGTCAAAGGCATGGACCTTGACCGGATCGTAGAGGGGCGGGTTCCAACTGGTCACATAATAGACGCGATGGCGCGCGGGATCGGCAGAAAGAAAGCCGTTCACCGGAAGCGTCCTGATGGTGGCGAGGGTATCCGGGTTGAGAACCTCACCAGTGGCGAGGAACACCATGCCGTCGGCAAACACCAATTGAGGCGACGTTATGTCCTGTCGCTCGGCAATGACTTGAAGCCCGTCGGGAGAAACGGCCATGGCCTGCACGCCTCTCGCATGCACCCCAAACAATTTCGTGCCGTCGGCGGAAAACGCGAGCGAATTAAACAAGCCCGGGATCGTGTTGAGTCGCATCACGCCATCATCATACACGCCCACGAATCCGTAACCGACGCCGGATTGCTCGGCCATGGCCAGTTCCAGTGAGTCATTTGGCGCCACCGCCCAATCCGCGATCAACCACGGGTAATTGATCGGATCACGTCCCAGAGCAAATGAGTTCTCTCTTTTCCCGCTTGCGGGATCGATCCTGCCCACGACATTGGTGTCGCCGGATTCCACGTAGAGAGATTGGCCATCTGCGGACGCGATCATTTTCGCGATGGTTCCAGGAACTTGGAGTGAGGCTTCCCACAATAACGTCGCCGGGTCGAAACGAAGGATTTCGTTAACTCCGTTGGTCGCCGCGACCAGCACTTTTTTTTGGCCTGGGTTGTAAGTGAAATCCGAGTACCAAGGCACATACAACAAGTTCGTGACGATTGGACCGTTTGAGGGGGTGACCGCCCATCGAAAGGCCGTTTGGTTGTTGGTGGATACTGGATCAAACACGTCATTGAAGAAAACACGGGCCGAGTTGTCGTATACTCCCGGAGCCGTGACCCGGCCCGTGAATGTCAGAGTTTCCGTGGCGCCGTTTGTGAGTCCGCCCAAGTCCCATCCCCCGTCAAACGGCTGGTTTGTGAATCCCGTGGAGATACTTACGTCATCCAAGATGAAATAGGCGGGCAGGGTATCCACAATGGCCACGTGGGAGGCATCGCCAGGCCCGCGGTTTTTGACGGAAATGGTAAAGGAAATCTCGTCGCCCGTTGTTGGCTGGCCGGGCGAGGCTGACTGGGTTACCTCGATGTCCGCGCCGATCAACTTGTCCGCCTCACAAAAAAAGACCTGGCCGTACGTGGTGCAAAAGGCCACTCCGGCGTCCCCGCAAACCACCAACCGGACCGGGGCGCCATACACGTAGGGGATGGTCAGACCGGCGATCAAGGCATAACTCCCGGTGTCATACGCGTAGAGATTTGCCGTTGCCCCGTCGGTCGTGAGGAAGAAAACCCGCTGGTGATCCGGATCCGGCGCCATCACGGGCGGGAAGGTGCTGCTTGCCGCCGTCCCCAAGCCGGGGCCGACAAACTGGCCAATGATCTTCGAGGTTTGCGGATCGATTACCGCGCCCGTCGAAGTGTAAATCAGGCCGCCGGCGAACTTGATCGTAGTGCCAGCCCCCGACACCAAACCGCCAGCGGAGTTTTGCAATTCCACCCCGCTGGCATCCACTTGCAAGGTGTGGAGAAGAAAATCGTTGGTCTCCCGCCCATAGGCGTAGAGCGTCGCGGGAGAATCTCCAAATGCCAATGAATCCGCGTACACGGGTGGCGCCGTGGATTGCGCGCGGGGAACGCCGTTCTCGTAGATCACCAAGCTGTCATGATCGGGATTTGCGTCCGGCTTCCGCCTGGCGACAGCGATCACCTTCGGATTCCCGGGCTGCACCGCCATGTCCTCCACAGCCAGTTGGTCACCCAGTCCAAACGAAGAATCAACCGCCAACGTCTGAGATCGAAGCCTCCATACGAAGGAGTTGTCCGCGGCAGCGGCATAAAGGAACTGTCCGTCATCCGAAAGCGCCAGCCGGCCGGCGGGGTAGTCCAAATTTAACTGTGCGCCAGCCATTTCGGTGGCTGGGTCGATGGCGAGGACGCCGTTGCCGCCGGGCACGCCCCCGCCCAAGCTCGCATAGAGTATCTTCCGGACCGGATCATAAGCCACGTCCGCGGCGGGAACCAGAAACTGGGTGACGCCGGGCAAGGACAAATATGTCGCGAGCGAGGACAACGTGGCGCCGTTGTCTGACAGGTTCGGGTCAAACTCGTTTAGTACCACCCCGGCAGTGGAAAGGGAAAGACCGGGTGGCAGCGATCCAGTGAACGTGAGCATGGCGGAAGCCCCGGGATCCAGATTTCCCAAATCTGCCATCAAAACGCCGTTGAACGTCGTTGTTCCCTGGGAACTGGAGTAGGATGAGATTAGCGCTTGTTTGACGGGTGCGACCAAAGACTCATAAGGCAAGGTATTGGTCAATACCACCCCGGTGGCGCGCGCCGGCCCTTGGTTGCTGACGATGGTGGTGAAAGTCACCGTTGTTCCCGACAAGGCGCTGTTGGTCGAGATGGAGGAGGTGACCGCAAGGTTGGCCAAGGGTGGATGCAAAGCGGCGGTGTTGATCACAAAGATCTGCCCTTCGGTGGTAGGAAACGCGAGCAGGCCGGGACCACATCCTTCCAATCTGCCGGGTGTTCCCGAAACCCCGGGAATGACCATTCGCCAAGCGAGAGCCAAGGTGCTTTGGTCGTAGGCGGCCAAAGCCCAGCGGGTAAAATAAGGAGCCAAGAAATAAACCTTCCCAGTAGCCGCGTCCGGCCAAACGAAGCCGTTCTCGGGCATGGTCTTGATTCGCTTCGGCTGCTCGGGGTCAACCACGTCACCCGCGCTTGAAAACATGTATTTAACTCCCTGCCGCAAATATGGCGGGAAGGTTGACCCGCTGCCCGGATCGGCCCAAATGGATAAAAGGCCAGTGTAAAGATCGCGCAGCGTCACCATGCGGGCATCCGCGGCAATCCGGTAAAAAGCGGGCACCCCGAATGTCGGAGCGGCGGTGGCATAAACTCGGGATGCGTTGGTGGACGAAAATTCCGCGGCAAAAAGGGCGGTGCCAGACAGTCCGTATTCACTTAACCCTCCGTTCTCATATACCGCCATCCCGTTTCCGACGGCGGCCAAGGTGTCCGGCTGGCTGGGAGCAGAACGCAATTCCGTTGGCAGGCCGACTGGCGATCCCAGGGTCGAAACTAGCATACCCGTGGAGGCGTCAACGCGGTAAATCCCCGAACCCGGACCGCTGGCCACCGCATAAACGTAACGGCCGTCGCCCGAAACCGCGAGCGCGCCGGACACCGTGTCCAACGGCACAAACGGGTCGAGCAAACCGGTGTTCATGTTCACGGGCTGCAACCCCACTTTGTCCGCGCCATCCAGGCGCTCCGTTGTCGCGTAAAGCCGGTTGGCCGTCGCGCTGTATGCCAAGCGATCCGCGTAAAGATGCAATGTGGTGATGGCCGGCAAAATCGGGTCGAAAATCGCCGTGACCGGCTGGACCGCCGCATTCCGCGCGGATTCGGACCGCCCTCCCAGTGCGCGGATCACGTTCGTCAGCACCCCCGGAGCCATCACTTGGGCGGTAAGCGAGACCGTGGCAAATCCGCCATTGGTCAGAACTCCCAGCGTGCAAGTGACGATGCCGTTGGTCTCGTAACCCGGCCCGGCCGGCGTCGAGGCCGAGACAAACTTCAATTCCGGCGGCAGCTGGTCAACCAGCACGGCTTTGGTGACCGTGGCGGGTCCCGAATTCGTCACGGCGACCGTGAAAGTGTACGTTGACCCGACCTTGACCGGATTTGGAAGCGAATCAACGGCCATCGTCAAATCCGAATCGGCCAAGGACGGCGCCAAATCTGTGTGGACCAGCACCAAATAAAGACCGTTGGCGCAAAAGGCGAGCCGGTTGTCACCGCAAGCGATAAGGCGGTTGGCCACAAAAGCGGGCACGATCCCGGGCACGGTTAACTCGCCGGTCTTCACAAAAGACTGGGCGTCAAAGGCTTGGATCAGCCCGGCGTTTAGGTAATAGACGCGCGCGCGCGACGAATCCGGGCACACATTGCCCCCCGCCGGCAATTGCGCCACCAAGCGAAAGCGTTCTGGCTCATAAATTGCCCCGGTCGTGGAATAGAGCAACCCGCCCCCATACCCGAAATCGCCCCACCCGCCCTGTCGCTCCTCAATCAGTTTGACCCCGGTTGGCGTTACTTGCAACCGGCGGACATGATCCCGGTAGGTCTGATAAAACTTGCCACCCGATCCGTAAGAAACGAGCGGACTAAAGAATGCCGTGGTTGCCACGACGTCCGGCCGTTGGATGCCTTCGTCAAATACCGCCACCCCCGAGTCCCCAGATCGGCGAAAGGAAACCAGCAACGAGTCCGGTGTCCCGGGCATTGGAAGAAAGGCCTCCGCAAAGGTAGCCATCGCCACTCCCGGAGGAGCCAAATCAAACCGCGAGTCAATGCTTCTGGTTTCCAAATTGACGCGGACAATGCCACCAGTAGAAGCGAGGGCCACGTAGAGCCATTTTCCGTCATCCGTGAGCGCCAATCCCCCCGGGTCACTTCCCAGAAAAATCGGCGCGCTGATCGTGCCCGTGTCCGGATCGACGCTCACCACGCTTTGACCGTTCGTGCCGGCTGTCCCCAACAGGCCGGCGAGCAATGTTCCACGCGCCTGGTCGTAAACAATGTCCGATACAGGCAGGTTGAAAACCTGCCCGTCACCCACGTCAAATCCCGCGCTTGCCCCGTTGTGACCGTTGCCATCATCCACCAGCAACACCGTGCCCCGGCTCTCGCGAGCATTGACCGTCACCGCGCCGGACCAGGCGCCGTTGGTAAACGTGATCGAGTCCAGCGATAGACCCACTCCACCCGTCACGTTCGTCGCGCGCAACGGCAAGGTGCGGTTGAAGTTGGGAATAATTGCCCCATTGGTGTCCACCGCTGATATTGCCAGCCCAACGTTCGTTCCGACGCCTATCGCGGCCGGCAAGCAGGAAAAAGCGAAATGATGAATGTCGTCGTCAAGGATTCCCAGCGACACGGCAATGTCGTCAAAGCCTGGCGCGGAGGCGCTAAACGCCACAGTTTTCGCCCCGTCGGTTTCGTGGTTGTCTGGCAAGGCAACGTCAAAATTCACTGAAGACTGGCCGGCGGGAATGGTCACTTGGCTTGGCACCACCAGCTTGTTGGTGTTGTCACTATTTAGGTAAATCACCAGGTTCGTCAGGGTGATGCCATTGATCGCGACTCCGCCGCCGCCCGGAAAAACGCCCCCGCCCTCAAGCAGTGGCATGGACAACGAAAGGAAGATGTGCCGGGCCAAATAGCTGCCGACGGTCAAGTCCGCCGAGCCAGTTGCCCAACCGGTAACTGACGCGGTAATAGTCACCTTTTCGTTTTCACTTATCAAAAAGCGGTTGATGAGCTTGAGGTCGAAGGGGGCGGAGACGCCACCGGCTGAAATGACGGTTTGCGACGGGACTTGGACCCGGTTTGTGTTCGAGGAATGCAATTCCACCACCACCGCTTTGTCAACTGGCGCGCCGGTGGTCACCTCCCCCCAATCCGCCAGGACACCTGCCGACACATCGGCCCCGGCGATTCTAAAACTGACCGATAGCGCCGAGGTCTCGTTGTCGTCATTGACAATTTGCGCGCTGCCAGTGGAGTAGCCGGGAGCCGTCACAGTGACCGTCACGGTTTGTGAACCATCCAATTTGGCGTCGTCCAAGTTGGTCACGGCAAAAGCGGCGTTCGTTTGGCCGGCTGGAATTGTCAGTTTGGCGGGAATGGCAATTTCCCCCAAGTCGCTGGCGGCCAGGAATACTTCCAAATTAGTCTCGAGGGGTCCCGGTAATTGAACCACTCCTTGGCCCACCAGGCCCGGATTCGCCTCTGAGGCGCGCGGCGGAAAATGCACGGCCAACTGAGGCAACGGCTCGACCGAGAATGATCCCGTCTCGCCGGTATGGGAACTCCCATCATCGACGTTCAATATCAGTCCGGCCACCGGTTCTTTCACAGTCACTGTTCCAGCCCAGGTTCCGTTGGTGAAAGTGATCGAGCCAGGGGACGAAGCGATGGCGCGATAACCTGCGATCAGTGGCATTTGCAAGCCCGGATTGGGCTTCCCCAGGCTGCTCGCGACGATGCTCCATCCGCTGGGATCGTGGCGCGCATAGTGGCCGGTTCTTTGATACGTCGCCGGCGCGGCCACTGGAAGTGGCAGTGGCTGGCCATCCCACATTTCCGGCGGCACCGGGGCGGGGTCGGTAATCTGGTCGGCATACGCATCCACCGCGCAAAAGAAATCCACCGTTTCCCTTTGTGGATTAAGCAACCGCACAGCGATCTGATTGTAAAACGGATTCGCCGTCCATCGGGGTGAGATAAAATTGTAAAAAATAGGGAATCGACTGGTCGTTTCGTACGAGAACAAAAACTGGAACACTTGGCCCGGCGGGCACACCACGCCATCGGGAACCACAGCGGTTGTGCTCAACTCCGGCCAACTCGTTGAATCATAAAAAATAATCCGCCAGCCGGAAACATCTTGCGGCACAGAGGTTGGATTGAACAGTTCCACGCCGCGCAGAACTTCCACCTCGCTAATGAGCAGAGGCGGCAAAGAGGCAGGCGCGCGACCGGACAAATTCACCGTGCCATTGAAATCGGGGATCAGGTGACCCCCGGGATCCCTCGCCTGGATTCGAACCGGGAACGGCGTTTCCACCATTTGAGGGCTGGCAATTGGCTCCCAGGAAAAATGGTCCAAGCCTGTTTGCCCATATACCCGAAGACCGGCCATAATGGCCATCGTCCAACCAAATACCAAAAGAGCACGCCGCCACGCCGTAATTCGCGATTGCTTAAACATAACCTCAAAACTGTGTCCTGCGCAAAGAATGCGCCGGTGCGCGCCAAACGCAAGGTCGCTATTCAAACCGTAATGAACCCTTCATTTTGAAGCGGACGGCTCAACGGGTGCCAAGCTCCCCCCATGTGGCGTGGTTAGCGTTGATGGACACGTATTTGCAGATCCTCCCACCGCCGAATCAAGGGGGAATCGACTTGCACCTTACTCCAGACTACGGTGGACCCCCATCTCTTTCCAGATCACATACCCGCCTCAAAAAAATATTCGTCTTCAGTTTTTTGTTAACCCCCAATCCTACAATAGGTTCGGTGAAAATACGCCAAGCTCCTCTTCCGTGACATTTTTCGTCACGGCGCACTCGGATACATTAGGGGCATGACGACGAATGATCATGCATCAACGACAAGTCCCGTGACTGGCTCACTGGGCTACACCAGCAGAAAAGCCACCGCCGCGTATCTCGGCGTTAGCGTTCGGCACCTGGACAATCTTTGCCATAAAAATGACCTTCCCTTCTTCGCAGTTGGCCGACGGCACGTGTTCGATCTTGCTGAGGTCGACAAGTGGATGCAAGCGAAACGCCGCGTCCGGACGGTATCGGTTTAACCTGGGCGGCCGAGCATGACAACCTGTTTTGGCGCGAGCGAACTCAATGCTGATTGAACTGGTTACAATCAAAACTGGATCGATTAATTGAAGGATAAATTATGCTATTGCCACCGCCTCCCGGACATTGGCCGGCCAAGAAACGCCTGGAACGCGGTGTCCCGATTGCCGTGCACTATGTACAGAATTTTCCTGATGTGCTGGAAAGAATTCTCCTCCTGGGGTGCCTGCGGTCACTGGGGTTTTACCGAAAAGTGCGCGCGCAGCTGGGTGTTTACGACGAGGAATTCGGGGATTTCCGTTCAGCTTTTCAAAATCCCGACTGTTTGGCCGTGTGGCCCCTGGTGGTGTCCCACTGGGAGTTGGTGATCCGATGCGGGATTGTCGAGGCCCAGCCGATTCAGGCGAGTATGCTGGAGCAATACTTTGTTGAAAAATTGGTTAAGTTCGCGATGGACAAGGAAATCGCCAACCGGATTTTTGACGAGGTGACGACCGACATGCGGGAAATTCAGTTGAGCCGGATTTTTTGGAGAACTTGCCGCAGGATCCAAGTTACCTGGCCTGGGTAGAACAGCGCTGGATCGAGATCACCATGAAGCGCCTGGATGCGCAGCACTCCATCCGGCCAAAAACTTTGACCGAGGTGGAGAACGCAGTACGGCATGTGCGGTCCACCGCCGCAAAACCCCGCGCAACCACGCCAAGACGCGCTTTGGCTCCTCAAAAAACCCGCACCCCTTCCAACAGCTCCCCACGCCAACACTTTCAGAGTCAATCCTTATCCCATCGTAATGATCGGGGTGCCTCTCCTTGGTGGCTAAAAATTCTTGCATTGCATCCCTGTTCGAGATACGCGGTCGGTCGGGTTGAGTCGGCAAAAATATTGAACCGCTTCAATCACCCGCGAAGGGGAACCTGCTTGTTTGAGAATCTCAGCCAACAAGGCTGCCCCGGCCTCAACGGTTAATCCGGAAGGCCCTAACAACTCTCGCGCGCGAAGCAAGCTAGCACGGATCGGCCCCACTGAATCTGGCCGCCTCGTTGTCACCCTTATGCACGCTCTTGGTAACACGCTTTGCCTCTCCCAACGCTCGCTCAAAGACCTTGAACGTCCGACGGCGGCGTTTGCCCGTCTCGTAGGTTGCCAACTGGTAAACAGTGCCCCGGGACGACGACTGAACACGATAGATGGAGGCACGGGAACCACCGTGCTCGATGACCAGGGGGAAGGCGATTTCCGCTGTTTGCGTCTTCATTCGACAGTGTGCAGCGTCTTACGGGCGTCTTACGAAGACAAGTCAATCGCAAAATACCATTTTCAAAAATGATACAACTCCTTGATTATGAACTGGAGCCAGTTGTCGGGATTGAACCAAGCCGCGATTCAGAACTGCTTGAAAAATACGCATTTTCCTAGGAAATTCAAGGATTACCAGTATTTACTCGCCACTATTTTTCATTACCCTGTCAGTGCTTTCACTGACAGTTTCACTGACACCTCTCGTTCTGAAATCGAATAACGCGCACCACGGAGCCGAACATCGAGCGCGGTCGTCACGCGAATCCTCGCTCAACTGAAAGCGATACCGCCTTGAACCAGATCACCGAAGAATGCAACAGGCCAAAGACTGCTTCGGTATTCTTTCTTGCACCAGGTGGAGCATCTGTGGGACGTTTACGCGAGCAAAAACAGCATGTCTAACAGGGCACAATTCAGAGACGTGATCGGCAAGCGCGGAGAAACCAAATTGTCGTTATGTTTGACGAATTACGAGTTTTTTCAAGCCGCGCTCTTCGAAACGGTCTTCCTTGGTGACAAATGGCCGACACTGGACCACTACGTTGAGCTTCGCGGCTCTGGAAGAGGATGCTACTTCCTAGCCCAAGCCAAATCCACGTCAGCTCCAATACGCAAAAAAGACCGTCACCTCAAGATTTCAAGTAAAAAAAAGGATGTCAAAGCGTTGGTCAAAATACCTGGCCCAACTTACATTTTTGGTGTCCACGAGCCGTCTGGAAGGGTCTTCGTGCAATGCATCCACGGCCATACACCAATTAAAGCTATCAGCAAAATCCCAATTGCAAATGAATTGACCCCAACAAAGCTAAAATTGTTACACGAAGAAGTAAGGCTCTTTTGGAGATCAAATATGGGAAAGCTTGAGAAATCGGCGTTTTTATGAGCCAAAACCAGATAAAGGACCTACGCGCTGAATTATTGGTGGAAGATTTTTTGTCCCGTTTAAAACCACCGCATTTTGTGGAAGTGGCCGGTGGCAATTTAGATTTCGATTATGTGGTTGCCCTTAAGCGCTCCGATGGAGGGTTAAAATACATTGCTATAGAAGTAAAACAAACCGACAACCCCGTGTCCGACTCATTTCCTCTCATACGAAGAGGCAATCTGAGTAAATCGTCAAATTCGAACATGCCTACCGTCTTGGTGGTCGCGGACACGAAGAGAAATGATCTCTATTACGGATTCATTTCTGAGGCGAAGGTCACCAATAGGGGTTTCCGGGCCGGGGTGGTAGAAGTGTCGGTCCCAGTCGAGAAGGTCGTCGACTCCTCTCAGGGAAGGAGCCGCGTTTTACGGGATTTCCTCGCAAAAGATTAATTCCATGCGCTTTGCTATGAGGATGTAGTATGTCCGTCATGGACTTCAATCGGAGGCAGTATCCACCTCATGAACGGCCGGTTCTGGTTTCATACCTTGCGGACATCCGAAATCGCAAATCGGACAAACCCTTGCAACAGCGCGTCGATTCGATTATCAATGCTTGGCCGACCCGAAATCGAAAGCGTTTGGCTAATGATGCATCGCGGGTGCAGAAAGGCCTAACTGACAACAGAAAGTCGAGATGAATGGCCATTGCGCTTGCATACGATAAAGATTTTGCGTTTAACGCAATCTGCCCGTACTATACCATGTTTCCTTTGGAGTTTCCGATGCGTTTGCTTCGGAAACACAAAGCGACATCTCCGGTGGTCTACGATCCTTTCTGTGGACGAGGAACAACAATTTACGCTGCTCGGAAATTGGGATTGCGCTCATACGGCTTGGATACATCTCCAATTGCTGCCGCCATTGCGCAGGCCAAACTCGCTAGTGCTGAATTAGAAAACGTTCTAACGCTAGCGAAGAGCCTCCTCGCCAAAACACCCCGGTCCGTGCCCGACAACGCTTTTTTCAAGCGGGCATTCTCGAAGGACACGTTGGTACAGATTTGCAGCCTTCGGGAAGGATTGCTTGAAGAAAACATCGCCACAAACGAGTCCGCCATTTTGCGAGCTGCCGCGCTGGGGTGCCTTCACGGGCCATTACCGACCGGTAAAGGAACTCCAAGTTACTTTTCAAATCAAATGCCGCGAACGTTTGCCTCGAAACCAGATTATTCGGTAAAATATTGGCGGGAACGCGGCATATTTCCTCCAAATGCGTCAGTCCTCGACGTGCTCACAAAAAAGCTCCGGCGTATTTCGGATTTGAATGCATACTCGCCAAGTCGCATCCAGAATGTGAAGTGTCTTGACGCGCGAAAGACGACGTCATTTGGCATCGTTAGAGGTCCAATAGTCACCGTAACGTCACCCCCGTATTACGGAATGAAGACCTACGTTCAGGATCAATGGCTCAGAATGTGGTTCCTGGGTGGTGGAGAAGAACTCGATTACACGAACCCCGATCAACTTTGCCATAACGGTCACAAACCTTTCATCGAGGATTTGGCGAAAGTGTGGCGAAACATCGCAAAACGCGCGAGAGACGAAGCACACCTCTACGTTCGTTTCGGCAGTATTCCATCTGCAAAAAGCGATGCGAGAGAGATATTGAGGGCCTCCTTGGAAGAAGCCGGAAACTGGAAGCT